>NZ_VPDB01000020.1:0-51223 GCF_013417925.1 Acinetobacter sp. YH12218 | reverse complement strand
TTCGCAAGAGATGCGATGGATGTCTGATGATTTGTAGTCATAAATTTAAGTCCCCACTTGTTTCTAAGTGGGGACTAAATTAAGGCTTATAGGATGAATTCAGAAGGTGTGTTCAGCGGACGCTTACATTTAAAGTACGCTGTCTCACCTATAACCGCCAATTTATCTACTCATTCGATCATTTTTAAGCGCTCAAATAAAAACGCCCAATGCAATGCATCAGGCGTTTGTTCAAAAGTAACTACGTTTTCAGGTTTGATTTTCAATACTTAAGAAGCATTATGCTGTTGTACAAAGGCAATAAACTCGTCTTCGCTCATCACAGGTACACCCAGCTTTTCAGCCTTTTCTAATTTAGAACCTGCCTTTTCACCTGCAACTACACATTTGGTTTTACCCGAAACACTACCACTGACACGTGCGCCTAAGGCTTGAAGCATTTGCGTCGCTTCATCACGACCCATGGTACTCAATGTCCCTGTAATCACCCAACTCTCGCCATTCAGCGGCTGACGACTTGGCGCAACGGGTGCATCCCAATGAATCCCAGCTGCCAACAAACGATCAACCACTTCGAGGTTATGCGGCGCTTGGAAAAAATCGACAATCCATTCAGCGGTAATATCACCAACGTCTGGCGTTTTTTTCAAGGATTCGAGATCTGCATGACGAATCGCATCAAAGGTTTGGAAGGTATTGGCGAGCATGCGTGCCGTGGTTTCACCCACGCCTCGAATGCCGAGTGCATAAATAAATGCACCTAGTGTCGTTTTCTTACTGTTTTCAATAGAATCGATGAGGTTTTGAACCGACTTTTCACCCATTTTTTCAATGGTCAGTAATTTTTCACGATGCTCAGGCAAGCTATAAATATCAGCAACATCTTTGAGCAAATCCAAATGTAAAAGTGATTCCGCCCAACGGTCGCCTAAGCCCTCAATGTCCATAGCTTTACGCGATACAAAGTGACGAATCGCCTCAATACGCTGTGCAGCACAGTACAAACCACCTGAACAACGTGCCAAGGCTTCACCTTCGGGCATCACCACTGGAGATGAGCAGACTGGGCAATATGCAGGTAACTGAACTTCTACCGTATCTACAGGACGGAATTCAGGCCATACTTTTTCCACTTTTGGAATCACATCGCCACTACGGTAGACACTGACTGTATCACCCACACGGACATCTAAACGGTGAATTTCACCAATATTATGTAAAGTGACATTGGAAACCGTTACGCCACCGACTGCAACAGGATTTAAACGTGCGACTGGAGTTAAAGTCCCTGTACGCCCCACTTGCCAATCAATATTTTCAACCGTCGTTAGCGCTGCGACTGCAGGGAATTTATATGCCGTTGCCCAACGTGGTTCACGACTTAAAAAACCCAATGTTTGCTGTTGCTTCAGGCTGTTTACCTTAATCACCATGCCATCAATTTCAACGCTCAGGCTTGGACGATCAATAATCATTTGTTCATACGCAGCTTGTACGTCCTGAATGCTGTCACAAATAAAGTGACGTTCACCGACAGCAAAACCAAACTGCGTCAACCATTCTAAGCTATCAGACATGGTGGTTTGACCATGATGTGGTTCGCACTGTGCAATGCCATAGGCATAAAAAGCCAATGGACGTGAAGCCGCAATTGCAGGGTCGAGTTGACGTAAGCTTCCTGCTGCTGCATTTCGTGGATTGGCAAAGGTTTTTTCACCTTTGGCTTCGTTTTCAGCATTGAGCTTTTCAAAGCCTGACTTTGGCATCAGGACTTCACCACGAACTTCAAGCAGACTTGGAATTTCAGTCTGTGTAGAAGTCAGTACTTTAGGTAAATTACGAATAGTTTTTACATTTTGGGTAATGTCTTCCCCTGTTTCACCATCACCCCGTGTCACACCACGGACTAAAATGCCATTTTCATACCAAAGAGAAATGGCCAGCCCATCAAATTTTAATTCGACATCATATTCAATTTTTTGATTCGGTAAGCGCTCTTCCGCACGACGGGCAAAGGCAAATAAATCTTCTGCATTAAATACATTACCCAATGACAACATGGGTACTGCATGGGTTACAGATTCAAACTTAGACAAGGCCTTTCCACCCACTTTTGTGGTTGGTGTATCAGGTTGCACTAAATCAGGGTATTGCTCTTCTAAGGCTTTTAATTGGTGAAAAAGTTGATCATATTCACTGTCCTCAATTTCTGGCGTGTCCATGACATAGTAGGCATGGTTATGTTTCGCCAAGAGTTGAATCAGTTGTCGCATCTGTGCAACGACAGTGGATTGTTGTGTCATACATTCACCATAAAAAAGGGCGGTTCATGCTCCGCCCTCAAATTTCATTATCTGTTGCTATTATAGAAACCCACTCGGTGAGTTTCAATCAAAGACGCTTAGACTTCGATGGCTTGACCTTGACGATAATCAATCGCTTGATGACGCCAATGTTCACGCATCTGCGGTGTAAATTCTTGGTTATTTTGATCATACACAGTACCGTCAATTTCACGTGCAATCAGACGTGAAATGCTGTCCATGGTATCAAAGGCATTTTGCACATCGCTGTGTGGCAGCGCCAAGAAGAAGGCCAAACCTTTTACTTCTTCCGTCGATAAAGTTTCAAGATCAAAACCTTGCGCAGCGCCATCATTATTCATTTGCAATACAGAGAATAATAACTTTGTACCTTCTTCATCATAGCGATGGAAACAGGCCATTTCGCCAAAACGCAGGCCGTATTTGAGTAACACTTTTAATGCTTTTTCACCTGACAATGCACGGCTATCTGGGAAAACATTTAAGGCGATATAAGTTTCCGCAGTTGCTAAAGCACTTTCTTCATCAACAATTTTTTGTTCATGTAAATGCGCATCCAAAATACTGCTTTCTTCATCAAAATCGCTGATTTCAGCTTTTTCAATTGCGCTATTTACACTAAACTCTGGCGCTTTTTCCGCAGGAACAGCGTCAGCCTGAACGTGTGTCGCAGCAGTCGCTGCGTCATTGGCATCGGCGGCTACAGATGCAACAGTTGTAGATTCAGTTGCTTCTGTAGACAATGTACTGTCTTCTGTTGCAGTTTGAGCGTTTTCAACTGAAACGGGATCCGTCGTTGTCGTCTCAGTCTTTGCCGTAGCCTCAACGCTCTGCTCCGCTTGTTCCGTTGCCGTTGCTTCTGGCGTTACATTTGCTTGAACAGCTTCAGTCGTTTCAACCGCTGTGACTTTTTCCTCAGCCAAAGTCGGCTCTACACGTTGCGTGGTTTCAGGTGTATTTAACTGATTGCGTACATGGCGCGGAATAACAGGTTGCTGACTATCAGGATCAATATGTAATTCGGTGTCAAGTGATGGCGCTGCATCTGCAGGTTTACGAAACATCATTCGAATGCCCACAACCATGATAATTACAGCGATTACAATCCCAGCTATAGTGGTGATTTCCATGTTATGCCTCCGCAGCTAAACCGTATTCTTTGGCTTGCTCTATATTCACAGTCACTAATTTTGAAGTTCCTGGTTCTGGCATGGTCACACCAAGTAAGTCAGTTGCCATTGTCATAGCCAGTTTATTGTGTGTAATGTAGATAAATTGCACTTGTTCTGAAAGCTCTTTTACAAGATTACAAAATCTTCCTACATTTGCATCGTCTAAAGGTGCATCGACTTCGTCTAAAACGCAAAATGGTGCAGGATTTAGGCGGAAAATCGCAAAAACCAAAGCCAATGCGGTCAGTGCCTTTTCACCACCTGACAATAATGCCAAAGAGCTGTTTCGTTTACCCGGTGGTCGTGCCATCAGTTTTACACCCGATTGCCAACCATCTTCAAGGCTTAAACTTGCTTCACCACCATTAAATACTTTCGGAAACAACTCTTGAAGCTCTGCATTGACCTTATCAAAGGTGGTCATAAACAGCTTTCGCGTTTCCTGATCAATGCTTTTCATCGCGGCTTGCAGTTGTTCAACGGTCTTTTGCAAGTCATCAATTTGGTGGCTTAAATCATCAAAGCGTTTAGAAACTTCAATATATTCTTCTGCCGCAGCCAAGTTGACTGCACCCAATTTATCAAACTGCTGCTGTGCTTTTTCTAGTTTTTGCTGATGGGATACCACATCAATGCTTAAACCTGTCAGCATTTCGCTGTTCATTTCTTTCAGCTGTTCAGAATAATGCTGCAAATCAGACTGCGCGGATTGCCAAGCCAAACGCTTTTCTTCCAATTGCGTACGCAATTTTTCATCTTGCTGTTGATGTGAATGGCGTTGTTCCGTCAATGTCTGTTGTTTGCTCTGCACGTTATTCAGTTCAAGCTGCCAGTCATTCCAAGTTTTTTGTAAACGTTCAGTGACTTGAGCCTGCTCTGAATACTGTGACTCAAGCGCAGGCAATTCTAACTGTACCGGATCGACAAATTTCTTTGCCTGCTCCATCTGTCCAATAATTTGCTGAGTTTGCGCTTTCAAAAAGACCGTGTCTTTTTCTAATAATTCAATCTGTTGTTTCGTCTGTACAGACTGACGACGCACGATTTCCAATTCTTGCTGACTGTGTAATGCCACTTGCTGAGCACTTTCCAGCGCTAGACTCAATTCCTCAACTTGGAATTGCAAGGTTTTATAATTGGGCAAGGCTTGCTCAAGCTTCATCGTCAGCGCATGCAGATCTATTTCCAAATCATCTTTTTGCATGGCATCTTCTTCAAGCTGTGCTTCAAGTTGCTGCAATTGATCTTGTAACTGCTGCTTTTGTAATGCAAAAGCCTGATTGGAACTTTGTACCTTCGCAATCGCAACATCAGTATTTTGAATGTCTTTTTGCCAATTTTTTAATTGGCTATGTTGCTGTTGCAGATTTTGCTGTAAAGCCTGTACGGCATTTTGCAACTCTGGCAATTGGCCTTCTAGTTGCGTCAGCTTTGGCTGCTGCTCTGCAAGTAATTCAGTCAATTCATCTAAACGAATACGGTGGCTCAATGCACCTTGCCCTGCTTGGCTGTCCTCATCATAGTCTAGACCAATCACCCAATCTGCACCGACATGATAACCATCGAGCGTGAGTATCGACTGACCAGCAGCCAGTTTAGCCTGATGACTCAATGCCACCGTCAATGTTTCAGCAATCGCGACCTGCTGCCAGATTGAAAGCTGTGGTGCTTCAATCCACGTCGCCAAAGCGTCTAATCCAACGATTTGTGCTGCGGTGTGATGACTGCCTTTGACCTGACGTGCAATACTGTCTTGAAAATTATCACTGTGTCCCAAGACTTGGGCACTCAGCCATTTAGACAAAAATTTCTCGACCAGTTGTGCATGCTGTTTACCTTGTGTGCTCAACTGCAACTGCTGCATTAAATGTTGACGCTGGCTTTGCTGCTTTGGACTGGCTTTAATCATCAATTGATTTAGGTTTTTCTGCTCTGACAACAGCACCTGTATTTCTGACTTTAGCTGCAACACCGTATTTTTGTGCTGTGCCTGCTGTTCTTGTGCAGCTGCAAGCTGTGCTTGAGTTTCGGCAATCACCAGCTCTTGTTGCATAATTTGTTGTTCGAGCTGTTGCTTATCTTGCTGATACTGCTCCAACTCATCTTGCTGCGCCTGATGCTGAATTTGACCTCGTTGCTGTTGCAGAGTCTCACGTTGTTGCTCAATACGACCAATATTTTTGGTCAATTGTTCACTCCGCGCCAGCATCTGTAGCTTTTGCTGTTGCTGCTTTTCAACTTGCCCACGGCATTGTTCAAATTGTTGAACCGCTTGTTGATGCTGAGCTTTCAAATCGGCCAATTGTTGAGTCTGTTCCTGACTACTGCTTTCTTGACGCTGTAATTGTTCAACAAATCCATCTTGTTGTTCTTGCAGCGTTTCCAGTTGTAACTCTAATAGCTGTAAACGTTCTTTGGTTTGCGCTTTTTGCTTTTCAAGCTCCACCAAACTTGCCGAATTTTGTGCAAATAAACCCTGTTTTTGCTCCAGCGTCATTTTCAACTCAGACAGTTTCTTTTCCGCCTGTTGCCATTCGCTTTGTAATGGCGTGGACTGTTGAATAAGCCGTTGAAATAAAGCACTGGTGGAAGATAAGTCATGCTCTAGGGTGTTCAGCTCAGAACGCACCAGTTTGAAGGTTTCCCCGAGCTCATTCATCTGAAGCGTGTATTCTTGCTGTAAACGCGTGCTTTGTTCACATTGGAAAGACAGCACTTCGATCTTAATGGTACGAATCTGGGTTTCTAATTCTTTGTATTGCACTGCCGTTTCAGACTGGCGTTTTAAGGTTTTCAACTGAGACTTCAGTTCTGATGCAATGTCTTCGAGACGTTCTAAATTTTGAGTGGTGTGTTCTAGATGCTGTAAAGTTTCACGACGACGAGCTTGATAGCGAGAAACCCCAGCGGCTTCTTCAATATACACACGCATTTCTTCAGGTTTGGCATCGACCAAACGGTTGATCATGCCCTGTTCAATAATCGCATACGAACGCGGACCTAAACCGGTACCTAAGAAAATATCAGTAATATCACGACGGCGGCATTTGGTGCCGTTGAGGAAATATTCGGATTTACCATCACGATTGACCTGACGGCGAACTGCCAGTTCAGTATAGGCATTATAAGCACCACCTAACTTGCCATAGGTGTTATCAAAACGCAGTTCAACACTCGCCATTCCGACTGGTTTACGCTTTGCCGTTCCGGTAAAAATAACATCTTGCATGGTGCCACCACGCAATTGACGGGCACTGGATTCACCCATAACCCAACGAATGGCATCAATCACATTGGATTTACCACAGCCGTTCGGTCCAACAACCGCACTACGGTTGCCTTCAAATTTTAGAGTTGTGCTATCGGCAAAAGATTTGAAGCCGGAAAGTTTTAAACTGCTTAAACGCATAATGTCCTGATCAGCGGCGTGAACGTCTCGCCCACGCTAATTCGATTTGTTTCATCCGTGTTAGTGATTCCAACACAAGGTTGCGTAAGTGTCGACAAAAATCTTCCATAAATAAAGTGGCTTGATGTGATTTTCTGATTAAAACTGCATCAGTCACTAATTTAAACAAATCAAAAGATTCTTGTATTTCACGTCGTGAAATATTCAGTGTCAGGAAATAACTACGTCTGAGTGATGGCAACAATTCTTGGTAATAACGCATCAGGTAGGTATTTCCCACCATTTCATGCTGACGAGCCATGCCCTGAAAAATCAGATCATAAAACTTTTCGGTATTGCCTTGGCGAGTTTCTACGTCTAATTGTTCAAGTAATAACTGAATACGCTCAGCTTCATGGCTGCGCCACGTTTCCGCCATACGATGCACAATTTGACCCAACAATAATGCTGCAATATCAAATAATGAGCGCACTTGTAAAGCCGACATTTCAGAGACTAAGGCGCCACGTCGCGGGTAGATTTCAATGAGTTGGGTCCGTTCTAAAATCAATAAAGCTTCACGAACAGAGCCACGGCTCACATCCAATTCGGCCGCGATTCTGAGTTCCTGAATACGCTCGCCTTCGACCAACTCACCGCGAATGATTTGTTCACCGATGTGTTTGGCAATTTGTTCTGACAAACTGTCCGCTTCTTGTTGTTGCATACTGTTCCTATCTTTTTTTTATAAGATGCAATGTTCAGATTTACACTCAATCTATTTGCATTAGAAACGATAAGCAACCTAATTGAACATGACATTGTCTGACAATCTTGTGTCAACAAAGCCAATTTTGTCAGTCAAAACGGACAATCAAGCGCCAAAGGCTTGCATACCTTGGTAAATAAAATAGCAGCCGACTGTTGTTAATAAACATGCAAAACAACGCTTTAGCATAAATGGCGACAACATATGAGCCACTTTCGCACCCAATTTCGCAGTGATGAAGCTCATTACACTAATCCCGATAAATGCATAAATATGGATATAACCAATGGTATTGGGAACCACGATATCGGCTTGATGACCAAACCACATAAAGCCGAGTGCCCCAGCAATCGCAATCGGTAAACCACATGCAGCAGACGTTGCGACTGCTTTTTGCATAATGACGCCATTTTTATTCAAATACGGGACGGTTAAGCTGCCACCACCAATACCGAAGATCGCAGAGGCAATCCCAATGCCACCGCCTGCTGCCATTTGCATGGCTTGTGAGGGTAAATGTTTATTCGGATCGACAGGTGTCGCAGCACCGCGAAACATTTTAAAGGCCACCCAGACTGCAAAAAAGCCGATTAACAGTTGCAAACCCTGCCCTGAGAGATAATCTGCAATGCCTGCACCGAGAAATGAACCGATCACCAAACCCGGTGCCAAATTCCGAAAGACATTCCACAGCACTGCACCTTTTTTATGATGAGCCGAAACCGAACTGAGTGAGGTCACAATAATCGTGGCCAAAGACGTGCCCACCGCCATGTGCATAATCACACTGGGGTCATACTGAAGTTGGGTAAAGACAATGAATAAAATTGGCACAATAATCAGGCCACCGCCTACACCAAATAGCCCCGCAGCGAAACCAGCGATTGCACCAATCAGTAAATATATGATTAACTCCATCAATATTATTCCACAACTCTCAGATTCAAATGGATTTAGAGACCAGACACTTACAGCAATTGCTGAGCACAGTACCTGAACCGCCTGAAGTTTTATTACTGAAGCCCATTACCACATCGACCAATGACGATGTCCGTGAGATTGCCAAAAAAGGCATTCAACATGTTTTGGTATGCAGTGAACAACAGACTCAAGGCCGTGGGCAACGCGATCATCAATGGGTCTCACCCGTTGGTAATATCTATTTAAGCACATTGCTGAATTTACAGACAGCAATAGATGGACGGCTTGCACTTGAAATTGCCTTAAATATCTTGCAAATGCCAAGTTTGCAAAATCTCCCTTTACAAGTGAAATGGCCCAATGACCTATATAGCCCACAAGGCAAATGGGGCGGGATTTTGATTGAACCGATTTCGCCACATCAAGCGATCGTCGGCGTGGGCATGAACTTATTTCCGATTCCATCTGCAGGAATTGAGCAACGTGCAACCTCGTTATCTGAACTCGGACTTCCCTCGCCAAACCGTTTGCAGTTAATTGCTGAACTCTATGCCGCGATTCAACTTGCAGGTGAATGGTTCGATCATAACTGCTACAACCTCGCTGCACGATTCAACCATTATGCTGCATTTATGCAACAGCCCGTTGAACTTGAACACCTGCAAGGCAAAAGCCAAGGTCGCTTTCTCGGCATTGAAAATGATGGTTCGATCAACATCCAAACCTCGCAGCGCTTAGAAAATTATTTCCAAGGCCGCTTACGTTTAGCAGATCAATCATAAACAGGATTGCAAAGGCCTACTGATGAAAAAATTATGGCTCGATGTCGGTAATACACGGCTGAAATACTGGATTACCGAATACGATCAAATCATAGAGCATGCTGCGGAACTGCATTTACAGTCGCCTGCCGAACTCCTACTCGGTTTGATCCAACACTTTAAAAGTTTGGACTTAGATCAGGTCGGGATTTCTTCAGTACTCGACAAGAAAAATAATGATCGGATTCAAAAAATTCTTAAATTTTTAGCCGTTCCTGTCACCATTGCCAAAGTACATGCCGAATATGCGGGCTTACGCTGTGCATATGAAGACACCAGTAAATTCGGGATCGACCGTTGGCTGCAAATGCTGGCTGTGGTCAAAGACCCTACACAAAAATACTGTGTCATTAGCTGTGGCACGGCACTCACCATTGACTTAACGGATGGCTTACAACATTTAGGCGGCTATATTTTGCCAAATTTGTATTTACAACGTGATTCGCTCATCCAAAACACCAAAGGCATTAAAATTCCAGATGCCACCTTTGATGAGCTGTCTCCTGGTAAAAACACCATAGACGCTGTTCATCATGGCATCTTGCTCAGCTTGGTCAGCACCATTGAAAAGGTTCTCGATAAATATCCAAGTCGCTTAATTTTAACCGGTGGCGATGCTGCGCTATTTGCACGCTATTTAGAACAATATCAGCCGGCTGTCGAAGCGGATTTGCTGCTTCGAGGCCTACAAAGTTATGTAAATGGTGTGTAATTTAGCTATTTATTTGATAGCAAACTGTGAAAGCGTGATGGCCAATGGTGATCACGCTTTTTTATTGAGGTTCATTTCATATAAGCGTGGTTACAAATTGTATCGCGATTCATGACCTTTTTTCGTCCAAGGAATTACAATAGCCTGCGATGATCGACAGATACATCAGCAACTTTATAATTTAAAAATGTCTTTCAAGATAGAATATAAGACGAAGAGTATAGATATGAAATTTAAAAATTTACTGGGTTTAAGCCTGCTCGCCTCTACATTATTCTTCGGCGGTTGTACCACGACACAAAATCTAGCCAACTCTAAAATCCCTGCCGAAATCAAATCACAGCTCAGCACCTCTGAAGCTGTTTTGGGTTATTTCGGTGATGAAGATAATCCTGATTACTGCGGCTGCGTATCGTATATTGACTCAAGCTATTACATGACCCCAGTCAAAGACGGCTATTACCGTGTACTTTTAGGTCGTAATGCCACAGGTGATTTTTTAGTCCAAGATTTTTACCAAGAAACCAAAACCCCTCAATCCTCACCTGCTTGGGTTAAAGATCCGATGAAACTATTTAGTTTCAGTGGCAGTGACATTGAAGGTCCGGTAACGCTTTATCGCAAAAACGGCAAAGTAGAATCAACCTTTGTGAACCAAGATGGCGTGAGCATCCACGGCGAAGAGTTTTATCCAACAGGACAACGTGGCGCAGCGTATAAAGTCGATGAAAATGGCAATGATGCCTATCGCTTATGGTATGCCTCAGGAAAAATTGCGGCTGAATATGTCGTCGATACCGATGGTGAATATGTTGGTGCTTATAAAGCATGGCAGGAAGATGGTCGCGAAGCCAATGACAACATTGACGACATTCGTGAACGTGTTGCTTTAGAACTCGACTGATCTATCAACAAATCGAACAAACAAAAGGCGCAGATTGCGCCTTTTTTTATCTTCAATTGCACCTATTGCATGATCAATTTTAGTTTTCACTATTACCTTATCTACAAAACACGCGATCTATTAAACACGCGCACAAAACCTATCTAAGCCGTTAAAATCGGCTCTAACACGTGCCACAGTTGTGGAATCTCAGAAAAGCCATCTTTTGCTGTGAAATGCCCGGCTTCTTTCACTTCATAAATTTGTGCATTTATAAAATTGCCCAATTGGATCGCAACCGGTGGCGGCACGATAGGATCATTGGATGAAATCAAGCTGATACAAATCGGCATATAGGTCTGTAAAACACCGCTATCCATTTTTGCACGTTGAATAAATGCGGTTAATTCAGGTTGTGTCGGTAAACTACTTTTAAAACCTGACACAAAAACGCCCGCTTTAATCCGTGTGCCATGCTGTTCAAAATATTGATTGAGATAATGCAGCGTAGTTAAGCACCCCAAACCATGGGCAATCACAATGGTATTTTCATCCAAATCAGGCATTTGCAACGCTAGAAATTTCTGCCAATGGTCAAAATCAGGTTGTGCTGCATTTGCCATAACGATGCGTCGAGAATAATGTCCTGCTTCTTGCAGCTTTCGTCCCAACCAAGGAAACCAATGATCATTCGGTGATGCATCATGACCATGAACAATATAGATCTTTTGGCTTTCTGGCGTATGCGGTGTATTCATGATTTGATTCTTATTCTAGGTGATTATTTTTAGTGAAGCTTTCAATTTGCAGTTCGGCAAATTTTCACCTCTGTTTTAAACCTGCCACCTACACGCTCTCAATGTCAATTTGGCATCTTTTTGTAATGATTTAGCTCAGTTCGGTATCTATCTGCTGGTATAGCAAGATTCCTTCACCCAGCACGTACTATCAAATGTACCCTACAACTTTGGTTGAGCGCACAGTCTCGTTAAATTTCAGCCATAAAAAAAGGCGCTGAATGCGCCTTTTTTTAAGTCCAAATTACTTCGGATCTTTACTGCCGAACAATGGACCCATGCCACCGCCGCCAAATTGTTTTTGCATATTGCCCAATGATTTCATCATTTTTGCCATACCTGTTGGGTTGGCAAACTTCTTCATCATTTTCGCCATTTGCGCATGTTGCTTAATGAGTTTATTCACTTCCGCAACATCCATACCACAGCCTGCTGCAATACGTTTTTTACGGCTTGGATTCATCAAGTCTGGGTTACGACGTTCTTTAATGGTCATCGATTGAATAATCGCTTCCATTTTCTTCACTTGCTTTTCAGGATTTGCTTGTGCAATTGCATCTTGAATCCCTGAGTTGCTCATGCCTGGAAGTTTATCCAGGAAGCCCATCATGCCGCCCATTTTGTTCATTTGTTCAAACTGCATCAGCATATCTTCAAAGTTGAAGCTACCGCCTTTTTGCAGTTTTTTCGCCATTTTTTCGGCTTTTTCTTTGTCGATTTTACGTTCAACTTCTTCGACCAAAGAAAGTACGTCACCCATACCCAAAATACGCTGTGCGATACGTTCAGGATGGAATGGCTCTAGGGCATCGAGTTTTTCACCCATACCCAAGAATTTAATCGGCTTGCCAGTAATAGCACGAACAGAAAGTGCTGCACCACCACGTGCATCACCATCCGTTTTTGTCAGGATCACACCGGTTAAAGGCAAGGCATCATTAAAGGCTTTTGCCGTATTCGCCGCATCCTGACCGGTCATGGCATCAACCACGAACAATGTTTCAGTCGGCTTAATCGCTGCATGAAGCTCTTTAATTTCATCCATCATTTCGTCGTCTACATGTAAACGACCTGCTGTATCGACAATCAAGACATCAGCAAATTGAATTTTTGCTTGCTCAATCGCACGATTTGCGATGGTAATTGGTTTTTCGTCTGCGCTAGATTCAAAGAAAATCGCGCCAACTTCACCCGCAACTGTTTGTAGCTGTTTAATCGCTGCTGGACGATAAACGTCGGCAGACACCATTGCTACTTTTTTCTTTTGACGTTCTTGTAAGAAACGTGCAAGTTTTGCCGCAGTAGTTGTTTTACCCGCACCTTGCAAACCTGCAAGAAGCACAACAACTGGTGGTTTTGCCGCTAGGTCTAGGCTTTCATTCGCCTCACCCATCATTTTGGTCAATTCGTCATGAACGATTTTGACGAAAGCCTGCCCCGGTGATAACTGAGTCATCACTTCTTGGCCCAATGCTTCTTCCTTAACTTTCGCGATGAATTCACGAGTTACAGGTAACGCAACATCGGCTTCAAGAAGTGCCATACGTACTTCGCGTAACGTATCTTTAATATTGTCTTCGGTTAGCTGCCCTGAGCCAGTAACATTTCTTAAACTCTGCGTGAGTCGTTCTGTTAAGGTATCAAACATTGCAAAATCCGCTTAAAATAGCCATGAGCAAAAAATTGTTTCTTAAAATAGAAAATTTATGCATAGAATGCTATAGGATACTTTAGTTCTTGCAGAATTTATATAAATGAATATTCAACATCCTGAAAAAGGTTTGACATGATCAGTCTCCCCTTGGTTTACACGATCCTAGCATTAATCGCTTATACCACGTCTTTTTGGTATTTATTCAGCCATTTAATGTCTAAACGTGCGCCGAACCATTGGTTTATTGGTGTTGTACTTGGTTTAGGCATGTTATTGCATGCAGGTGTTTTATATAACGACATGTTGACGCCTATGGGTGTGAACTATGACGTGTTCAACCTGATGTCTTTTACTTCAGGTCTCATGCTATTACTCAGTGTGTTATTTAGTACCTATCGACCTGTGCTGGCAATGAACCTGTTAGGCATTCCTGTCGCAGCGACAGGGTTGATTTTAGGCTTTGCATTTAGTCGACAAAATCAATTTATAGAACAACATTCGCTGGGTTTAGACATCCATATTATTTTGTCGCTTTCCGCGTATGCCGTCCTGCTGATGGCAACTATTCAAGCGGTTATTTTGCGTTTACAAGACCGTGAACTGAAAAACAAGCAGAAAAAACGTGTATGGGTGAGCCTGCTTCCATCCTTCCAAGCCATGGAATCTTTGCTATTTGATTTATTGATTGCTGGATTTGCACTACTGACCGTGGCGCTTGGGTTTGGTTTCTTCACCATCGATAACTTCTTTGCACAGCATTTGGCACATAAAACAGCCTTTAGCATTATTTCATGGTTCGTCTATGGAGCTTTGCTTATTGGACACTATCGTTTTGGCTGGCGTGGTCAAAAAGCTATTCGCTTTACCATTATTGGTTTTTGTCTTTTGGCAGTCGGCTTTATTGGATCTAAGTTTATTTTAGAAATGGTTTTGGGCCGCTAAGTCGACGATGAAACGATTTTAAGTTTTATTACGAAGTAAGTTTTATTAAGAAGTAAGTTTTATCAAGAAGGGAGCTAAGGCTCTCTTTTTTATAGCTTGATTATTCACACAGAAATAACAGGCATAAAAAAAGCGCTATACAGCGCTTTTTTTTCATTACGTCTAAATTATAGAGCAACGATGTTTACAGCATTCGGGCCTTTTTGACCTTGAGCGATGCTGAAAGAAACCTTTTGGCCTTCTTGCAAAGTTTTGAAGCCAGAACCAGTGATTTCGCTGAAGTGAGCAAAAACGTCAGGACCGTTGTCTTGTGCAATAAAACCGAAACCTTTAGTTTCGTTGAACCATTTAACTGTACCAGTAACTGTATTAGACATAATAATACCTATTAATTTGTTGATTTAGCCATTGGATGATGACTGACTATAACTTGGAAAATAATAAAGAATTGAACTTCATTTCTGTAAAAAACGAAGGATTATGACTAACACTGCGATACTTAAAGAAAATTTACGAAACAATACTTTTTTTCTAGTTGCAGCCATCATACATGAAATCTTAAAAGATTCAAGCACAGTATATGTTGTTGATTCCATTAAAAAACAACAGTAAAAGCCATCTTCTTATTATTACTATCCATCTGTATTTACTCATTTTATTGTTTAAGTTTTATGTCAGTCAAGACTTTACGACTTTGGTCCTAATTTCACCAAATAATTACATAAAATCTTGTGATTTCGTATTCCGCATCACCAGAAGCACAAAACCTAGACATCCCTTTCAAAACCACGTATAACTCCGTTTTTCAATTTTTGGCTGTGTGACCGTGAAACTTGTTCTTGCGCCGATGGAAGGCTTAACCGACCCAATTATGCGAGATGTGTTGACGCATGTGGGGAGTTTTGACTGGTGTGTAACCGAGTTTATCCGTGTCACGGACTCTGTCCTGCCCGACCATATTTATCATAGTTATTGTCCCGAACTGAACAATGACGGCAAAACTGCAGCAGGAACACCGGTTCATGTGCAGTTCTTAGGTAACAATCCGACCATGCTCGCGGCAAATGCTGTACGCGCAGTAGAACTTGGTGCACCTGCGATTGATATGAACTTTGGTTGTCCTGCAAAAACCGTCAATCGCCACCGTGGTGGTTCAGTTCTGCTAGATGAACCAGAAGTGGTGTATGAGTTAGTCAAAGCTGTGCGTGATGCTGTTCCGAGTCATATTCCTGTATCGGCAAAAATGCGTTTGGGTTATATGGATCATAACTTCACCATGGAAAATGCGCATGCCATCGAAGATGCGGGTGCCGCATGGGTTACAGTCCATGCGCGAACCAAAGCCGATGGTTATACCCCGCCTGCCTTTTGGGATCAGTTGCAACCCATTCGTGAAGCATTGAAAATTAACGTGATTGCCAACGGTGAAATTTGGAACAATGCCGATGCCAAACAATGCCAACTCGAATCTGGTTGTGAAGACCTGATGATTGGTCGTGCTGCGGTGACCACCCCTGACATTACACAGTGTATTCGTCGTAATACCGATGAGCCGCTGATTACATGGCATGAACTGCTTGGCTTACAAATTCGTTTCTTAAACGGTTCGTATAAAAAAGAAATGAATATGGTCGGTCGTTATAAACAATGGCTCGGCATGATGTCGAAGCACTATCCAGAAGCCAAAGTCCTTTGGGATGAAGTAAAACGTGTCAAACCACTCGATGAAATCGTGGAAAAACTCAAAGCTGGTATGTAAGTTTTAAAGCACATATCTCAGCGTAGCCGCAGAGCCTTTGATCACACCTACAGTGTTCAAAGGCTTTGTTGTTTAGCAAACTCTAAAATTGCGTCGATCTCATCTGCCAAAAACTCTTTCGGATGTTCCGAAGTCGGGTTCATCACCAAGCTTGCGCCTTTGGTAATCGCAAATAATTTTTCAGCACTGATCATGACAAATTCTGCATCTGCGCCAACATCCTGTTGAAGCATCGCAAGACTCAGAAAGAATGGAATGGCTTGCTCGCCCTGCTCCGTTTCCATCAATTGAAAATGTAAATGCTGCTCAGCATCACGCTCACCCAAACAATACACTTGGTTGGCTAAAAGTTGCTGATAAAAGTCTTGGTATTGCTCAGGATGATCTAAAGTCGATTCATAAAGATGTTGAAGCGTGTCGTTCATTGTTATTGTCCGTCTATTTTTATCAGTCAGATACTGTTCACAATCCACAGCATACAGGAAGTTTATGAATTATGCCGTTGATTTAAATCTTCAACGTGCTGTCGATTTGTTTTCCACGATTTTTCTAAAATTTCTTTTTCTAAACGCAACTGTATTCGTTTAAGTTTCATTTCAGAGATCACGGGTTGCCGAAAAGTTTGAACATAGTCCACCCAAGCTGTACCCCGAAAAACATTCGACGGCATCTCTGTTTTAAACACCACTTCAGGCATAAAAACAATCACAGAATGCATATTGTCTTTATCCAGTATATCGCTCAACACCTGTTCTAACACTTTCATATGTTTATAATTTTGGTGAATCGGATTTTGAAATTTAAAACTTTTTTTATAAATCTTTTGCGTCCATTGTTTTTGTCTTTCGCTCCCAAAAATCCAGCCCTTATAGTTTTTAGTTTCAATCACAAACACACCAAAAGGTTTAAAAGAAGATGATCAATTTGAGTGGTAGCTCCCTCGCCATCTGGTAAGGTCAAATCATTTAACAATATATAATGGTCTTTCAAATAAAGTTTGACATGAACGGTGACAGCAAACTCCCCCATTTTCCCCTTTAAATATGGTTTAAATGCTTTGATTGCCCCCACAATCAGTAACAATGGAATTAGCCACCAAAACGTCGAAATGAGGGGTGCAAAAATTTGAGAAATATTCACTAATTTGATTCATTATTTTAAATAAGTATATTTTCTATTTTATTGTAATTTCTCAATTTTTAACAATATTTCTTTATTTTCTAGACCGCCCGCAAAACCCACTAATTTTCCATTTGCCCCCACAACACGATGACAGGGTGCAATAATTGAAATTGGATTTTTACCATTGGCTGCACCGACAGCACGTACGGCTTTGACATTGCCGATCTGCTCTGCAATTTGTTTATAACTGCGAGTTTCTCCAAAAGGAATTGTCAGTAAAGCTTGCCAAACTTGTTGCTGAAATTCGGTACCTTCAAAGTCTAGCGGCAAGTCAAATTGCTGTCTTTTACCTGCAAAATATTCATTTAATTGCTGTGCAGTTTTGAGCAAAATCGGGTGTTGCCGATCTTCAACCAAAGCCGCCAATCGCACACGATTAGGGTTTTCATTTTCCCAAAGGACAGCCACCAATGCGGTTTCATGTGCAACAAGTTTTAATTGTCCAACGGGTGAATCTAAAAACTGATAAGAAAGTTGCATGACATACTCCAAGCTCAAAATCGCAGCACTTCATTATTCAGGAGGACGATAATTTCATCAAGACCAGTCCTGAAATAATCAGGACCGCAGCTAGCATGCGCATGGCATTGGCAGGCTCACCCAATACAACGATGCCGAGGATAAATGAACCCACTGCACCAATCCCTGTCCACACCGTATAGGCTGTACCCAACGGTAAGGATTTCATTGCATAAGACAATAAAGCGAAACTTGCGATCATGAAAACGATGGTCAAAATACTTGGCGTCAGTTTGCTAAAGCCTTCAGAGACTTTCATACAATACGCCCAAACCACCTCAAGCAATCCCGCTACAATTAATAAAACCCAAGCCATATTTTTACCCATAAAAAAAGCACAGAGGTCAATGACCGCTGTGCTTTAAAACATATTAACTTGAAGATAATTTCATCAAGATTAGACCAGAAATGATCAGTACTGTGGCTAACATCCGCATAGCAGTTGCAGGCTCACCGAGTATAAAAATCCCCACGAGGAATGAGCCAATCGCACCGATTCCTGTCCAAATGGTATAAGCCGTTCCTAGAGGCAATGTTTTCATGGCATACGCCAATAAACCAAAGCTCAGGATCATAAAAAATAAAGTGACTAAACTTGGGCCAAGTTTTGTAAAGCCTTCTGAGAGCTTCATCGAATAGGCCCAAACGATTTCAAAAATACCAGCGAATACCAGAACAACCCAGGCCATGATGCCTTCCTCCATATTAGTAGAGTCAGGTCGTCCTGACGATTTTTCTTACTGGCTTTGAACAAAGATGTAAGGGAGGTCGTTCCTCCGAATATTGTCTCAGTATAGCAAATATGCTGACTTTTAGTGCAGTCTTTACATTTTTTGACCAAATTCAGGGCGTTATTCAGTTGAGTAAAACTCTAGTGCAGATGATTTGCGCCAAAACATAGCATGTCTGTTCAAAGGACAGATTCAGAAATAAAAAAGGCATCACCAAAACCTGTTGATGATGCCCTCTTTATTTGGTCTATTCGCCGATTAGAACTTCAGACGTACACCTGCGCCATACCACCATTGTTTTTCACTTCCAGTTTCAGCTTGCCATGCCGTATGCTGATTTCCTTTTTCATAGCTGTAAGCAACATCGATAAATGGCATCAACTTTTTATTAATTTCATAGCGTGTTTCTAGCCCTAGCCATACAGCACTGAGTCCTGTTTTTTGTGCATAGGCAGAATCATCACTCAGCACCACATCTAGGTTCAGATACGGTTTTAAAATCAATTTTTGCGTCAGCAGCAGATCACGTTCGGTTTCTAAAGAAAAACTGACCTGTTTTTCTGCACCAAGATATAAATAAGCATCGGTTTCAAAGAAATAAGGTGCCAGACCATGCAGACCCACCGCAGCATCTAACTGTTCCTTGTCCGTCACTTGATGTTCATCGACACGATAACGTGCGCCAATTTGCGCATCCCAAAAGTCAGAGATCATACGGCTATACATCACTTGAGCCGCATAATCAGCGTCTTGAGATTCTGCTTTATCGGCATGTAGTTTGATGAAGAGCTTATTTTCATCGGTCCCGATTCGACTCTCAATTTCAGTCTTTAAACTTCCACGACCATCGGCATTATTGAGCCATCGACTGTCGATCTCAGTCGCTTGATAAATCTGTCCACCATGTTCACGCTTATGATCAACAGGATGCTGCGCAGAAGCAGCACGTGACGCAATAGATGATACATTTGCATGTTCTGCATGTTCTGCATGTTCTGCATGTTCTGCATGTTCTATCTGGCTCGATTCAATCCCTGTTTGCATCTCTTGATGCGACGAATCAAGTGAGGAATGCAACTCATGTTGAGCTGACATCGGCATGCTGTGATGTGCATCTTGCGCCATGGTCATTTGAGTGACCGATGCCAAAGCTAAACTTAGAACCGTATATGTGCATGGTTTAATGATGCGCATGAGACACCTCCTTTTGCGGTACAGATGCCGTTTTCGTATTCTCTGCGACATTTGCGACCACAAGTTTATTCATCATCCCTGCAGACATGTGATACAGCAAGTGACAATGAATCGCCCATTCCCCTAATTCATTGGCCGTTAACAGAGCCGTCACTGTTTTCCCCGGCGGCACAATCACCGTATGTTTATTTGGCATTTCAGAAGACACTTGCCCATTTTCCAATTGCATGAACATGCCATGTAAATGCATCGGATGCGCCATCATGCTGTCATTGACAAATTTCAGTCGAATTCGCTCACCATATTTCACCTTTAGTGGTTCAGCTTCACTGAATTTTTTGCCATTCATGGTCCACATATAGCGTTCCATCGTTCCTCCCAAATGAATGACCAAATCTTGCGTCGGTTCACGTGTATCAGGCTGCGGGGTTAACGCTTTTAGATCACTATATTGCAGTGCCTTATCACCCATAGGTGTTGATGCATTGGCCCAACCCATAACCGTTGCTGAATTTTCAACTGCCTGCTTCTCCTCTTTAGACTGTGCATGCTCCATCGCTGTATGCATATCATGTTTCATAGATGAATCTATTGAGGAGTGGTTCATAGATGAATGATCCATCACACTATGATCCATATTGGCATGCGCTGAATCAGACATATTCTGTTTATGCATATCTGGATGCTGCATAGTAGTATGCGCAGTCACTGGAGAATGGTCCATGTCATGTCCCATAGCGGCATGGTCATGTGCTTGATTCGTCTGAATCTTTGATGGATTGACAGTATGCGCGCTGTACTCATGAGCATTCGCTTGCTGGATTGCTGAAGTTTGGGTTGAACCTGTAGCCGTATGCTCCATATTGCTATGATCCATACCTGCCATTGAACCATGCCCCATATCTTCCATGGTCAGCAAAGCGCGTGGTCGTGCTTTTGGCATGTGAATGCCTGTGTGCTGAGGCTGAGGCTGAGTTTCATCATGTAATGTACCGATCGCAAATCCTGTCCGATCGATCGACTCAGCCTCTATCTGATAGTGCGCAGATTTAGGCTCTACGATCACATCGTAGGTTTCCGCAGCACCAATTCGGAATTCATCCACAGCGACCGGCTTGACCGCTTGACCGTCTGCACTGACCACCGTCATTTTGAGCTGAGGAATACGCACATCAAAAAACGACATGGCCGCAGCATTTACAAAACGAAGTCTAACTTTTTCGTTAGGCTTAAATAGACCTGTCCAGTTTTGTTCTGGAGTTTTACCATTCAATAAGAACGTATAACCCGTTACATCAGACAAATCCGTTTTCAGCATACGCATTTGATTCCACATCGAACGGTCTTGCCAAGTATTTTTCAAACCCGTTCGTTGCATTTGCGTCCATACATCTGAAACTGTTTCACGCTGATTTTGATAGTATTCGGCAGACTTTTTCAGATTTGCCATAATCTGAGCGCTAGATGATTCATGAAAATCAGACAGCATGACCACATAATCACGTTGCGTCTGTTCATGTACGGCAAGTGCTTGTTTACCTTTCGGATAAATTACCAAAGCGCCATACAATCCGTCTTGTTCTTGGCCTTTGGAATGCGCGTGATACCAATAGGTTCCGCTTTGACGGACTTTAAATTTATAAGTAAAGCTACCATCAGGCTGAATTTCATTAAAACCATTAAAGCCGGGGACACCATCCATTAAGCCGGGCAGTAATAGACCATGCCAATGCACTGAGGTATTTTGTTTTTTGAGCTGATTATGCACATGGATGACCGCATCATCGCCTTCTTCAAACTCCAGTAATGGTGCTGGAAACTGACCATTGACGCTGATTTTCTTGACCGCTTTACCAGTCAAATTGATGGTCTTTTCATCAATATTCAGATGATATTCTTTAATGGCTGCAAACGCCCACGTTGGAGACAGCAGACATACCCCGAACACGAGGCCTGATTTAAATAAATTAGACATGACTTAACCTTTATAAAATAACGAAAAAACGTATTTAATACTCAGGTTAAGCTTGCGGAGGTCTTAGAATTTCTTGCCAAAAGCCTTTTAAATGCTGTCCAGCAAAAATGAAACGAGGAGGTTCTGCATAGTGATGCACATGGAAGGTCTGCAATGCGACCAAGGCGCTATCGACATAAGAGGTACTGATTTGGCAATGTGCGAGTGTACAGTCCTGACAGTCTGTGTTTTGTATCGATGAATGATGCACCAGACCATCTTGCTGTGCAGATGGCGAATCTAAAGATTGATGACAGTCCATCATTGAAATGACTTCAGGTGTCGGCTGCTTGCCATGATGTGCTGCATGCTCTGGAACAGCTTGCCGCTGATTTTGATGGCAATTTGCTATATTTGAACGTGAAGGATCAGTATGTGCTGCATGAACTGGTGCCTGATGGGCATTCGCTGTCATCATTTGTTGATGTTGAAAATTTTGCTGTGCACTGACCACACTGCTCCACCCCATGACAAATGCCATGAGCCAAGCAAAGCCAAGATGCTTACGCAAAAAATTAAACAATTTAGTATCCTAATTCAACCCAATGATGCACTGTGACAATATATCCCTATTAACACATCTTTAGAAACATCACGCGATCGGCTCAGCCGAAATCCGCATGAAACACCATGATGATATTATTTACGATTCAAATGCAATCACATGACATTTGTATCAACATGACATGCAGCTCGACCGATTTATCCATCATGAACGATACATTCAGAAATATCTAAAAGCACTATCTAGTGCGATCGATGATGTGTTTTGCCAGTCGCAGCGTATCTCAATAGTTGCTAACAGCATAATTAATTGTGCAGTTATTCACAACAGTTTTAAATTTATTGCGCTGTCATAAAAATCAGCGCATATCTTCCAGTTAAAACATAAAAGTTATTTTTTAAACTGATTAATTATTTACCATAGATTAATAAACATACAGCATTTCAAACACTTTACTCCATAAAAAAAGGACTCAATTGAGTCCTTTTTATACTTAATACGTCTAATTATTAAACCATTGATGCACAATCGTTTATAATTTATCCAAGTTATCCATATAGTTATCTACACAGATATCCATACGGTTATCCATATAGTTATCCACAAGCGAGGAATAACTTATACCCAAAGGCTTAAGCCTCTTGAGCATGCACTTTTGCCAACTCTGAACGCATGTCATCAATCACAGCTTTATAATCAGGCTTACCAAAAATCGCTGAACCTGCAACAAACATGTCTGCACCGGCTTCAGCAATATCACGAATATTGGCTGGAGTAACACCACCATCCACTTCTAAGCGAATATCACGACCTGAAGCATCAATAATTTTTCGTGCTTGACGCAGCTTTTCCAAGGTCATTGGAATGAACTTTTGACCACCAAAACCTGGGTTCACACTCATCAACAAGACTTGGTCAACTTTATCTAAAACGTAGTCTAAATAATGCAGAGGTGTCGCAGGGTTAAACACCAAGCCCGCTTGCGCACCGCCAGATTTGATTAACTGTAAAGAGCGGTCAATATGGTCAGTCGCTTCTGGGTGGAAAGTGATGATATCTGCGCCAGCTTCCAAGAAATCACCAATCATACGGTCTACCGGTGAAACCATTAGATGCACATCAATTGGCGCCTTAATGCCGTATTTTTTCAATGCCTTACAAACGCCCGCACCAAAAGTTAAGTTCGGTACATAATGATTATCCATGACATCGAAATGAACAACATCTGCACCTGCTTCTAGAACATTTTCAACTTCTTCACCTAAGCGCGCAAAGTCTGCTGACAAAATTGAAGGTGCGATTAAGAATGGCTTGGACATGAAAAACCTAGCTTTGAAAAGGGAGTGATTGACGCATTATAGCAAATTGTCCCCCTATTCGCTGCCCATGCCCTTAGTCGTTTTTTTCGATACTGATGATTGAGATCTCTATAATAAAAAACCTAGGATGAACTGATATTACGCAGTAACATCAGAAGCGGAATTTGATTCAAATAAAGGAACGATATGCGGTAACGTCATCCGCAATTGTTTGAGACAGCACGACTTCTCATCAAAAATGTTTTTGCAATACTTTAAATAAATAGACGCTAGAGAGCGAGTATTGTGGTGAGGAGCATTGCTCCGCAGAATGGTTTCCTTGCGAAGCTTCGCTGCTCATTTTGCCTAATGCGAAACATCGTTTCGTAAGAGTACCTCCAGCCGAAGGCTAATCCCTTTATTTAAGCCCTAGATGTAAGACTCAGTCGAATTGACTTAAATATCATTTTAAAAATGCAAAATTATTTTTTGCGTGCGTAACATCAGTGATTAATATGGATAAATATCTCAGGGATAGAAACACAGCGTTGCATATTTAGACTTAACGGGTATCTATGTACTTTGCTAAGTTAAAGGACTGACGACTTAACAATAAAATTGCAACTATGAAAAGTTCAACACACATCACCACCGCTCAAGCAGCACGTGTTGCTAAGCGCTTAGTCAATCATTGGAAACATAAATTTGAAGTCAATGAACAGATCATTGGAGAAAATACTGCATTCAAGATTCAACTGCCCTCTGCAGAGGTCAGTCTTTTACCACAAGCTGCATTTTTAGATGTGGTGATTTCAGCCCAAGATCCAAGTACAAATCTAGATCAATTGGAACATGTGGTATTAGATCATTTGATCCGCATGGGACAAGAAGAACTCAGTGCAACATGGCAACGCGAACCGTAGTCTACGTCGCCATATTGTCAAAGCCTTTTACTCAATGCTGATGTGATTGATAATTTCTAACTGCATCAATACGGGCTTTCGTCGCTGGATGTGACTCAAAGAAGTCTGTCCAAGATCTCTGATCTTTTGCAGTTTCATCCTCTGCACCTTTCTCTTTTGCTGTTTCACCATCAGCTTCATCTTCCATACGTTGTAAGAAGTTTGCAAAATGTGCCGTTGGAATTTGATGTTTTGAAAGTTGTTTTAGGGCATATAAATCTGCTTCAGATTCAAAGTCTCGTGAGTAACTCGCACCCACCGCAGCAACCGGTAAACTGGTAAGAATGTCAGAGCCATCCCCTGTGATCATCAACAAAATAATACTGATGCCTAAACCTGACAAACTTTGCTGCAAACTATGGCGTTGAACTAAATGCCCCTGCTCATGTGCAAGTACTCCAATTAACTCATAATCATTTTTCGCTAATTTAACCAACTCATCTGTCACGATAATGGTGTTATTGGGTATCGCCAATGCATTTGCACCGATACTGCCACCACCGCGGAATAACAACTTCGCAGGACGATTTTCAGCCACCAATTGTTGATATTCTTGCTTTAACTTGTCTTGACGTGCTTGTGGCAATTTTGTGGGTTCAGTTATATCGATAATATATTTTTCCGCCTGATCCCCCCAACTCTTTAACGCTGTCTCAGGCAGTTGATTGGCCACCACATGCGACGCCACAGGAATGCCCCATTTAATCAATACAAAAGCAAACGCCACCACGAAAATCACACTAAAAATGATTAAAGAGGGTGAACGCTCCAACTTCCAAATCGAATGCCAACGCGACTTTACGTCGAGATTAAACCACTCTGGCAAGGGTTGATGAAACTCTAAACGAGCATCGTCCTTTAACTCGATCACTGGCTGAATATCACCTAAAGCACCGATCAGCGTCATATCTTGATAGGTGTAATGCTGCGTTTGTTCTAGGTCTTGACCATAACGCACAATCACAGCATGTTCCCCATCTGCGCTGATTTGAGCAACAAAGGGTTTTGACACTTTCCCA
Organism: Acinetobacter sp. YH12218; assembly: GCF_013417925.1. Lineage (NCBI taxonomy): Bacteria > Pseudomonadati > Pseudomonadota > Gammaproteobacteria > Moraxellales > Moraxellaceae > Acinetobacter > Acinetobacter sp. YH12218. Next base: position 25,657 of record NZ_VPDB01000020.1, on the reverse strand, counting down.
TCATAATAGGTTGCATTCACTACTGATGTTTTCATGTAATTCACCTACGTTATAAGGAAATATCTAGGTCAAAAATATCGGATAATTCTTCAGCAATCGCATTGTGATCTTGCTGCATTTGATTGTGTAATTGGTCAGGATCATCGACCAACATTAAATGCAAAGATTCAGTCTGATATTTATATAGTCGTACAACTGCCCATGGTGTCAGTAAACCGAGGCTAATCACTTTAGCCAACCAATTACTCAAGACAATCCATGCATAGCGCCATTGATTACAGTCCGTATGAAACTGACTGCGGCTCAACGTGGTGTTATTCCAAGTGGTAATAAAAATACGTGCAGCCGTGAGTGGCCAAATGAACATGTAGCCAATCAAATACATCCCAAAAATGATGAAAACATAAGATGCGTCATTTAAACCATCTGAACTACCAAACAGTATCGCAAAGATCACTGCCAGCAATGCACCAAAGCCCATAAACAGAAATAAAGGCACATACATGGCACGCATATAATCGCCCCAAGTATTATTCAGATTAAATTTCAACTGACCCAGATACAAATGATTCAGACATTCACGTTTATATAACCAGACCGCAACTGGCGTAAACAACCCAAGTGTAAAGACAACCACCGCAAGACATTTAACAAAGCACCAATACGCGCTTTTATTCGTCCCAGAAAAAAAGAATCGGCTATTACTAAACTTACTGTTGCGAGCACGGAAACGAATCGTAGATCGAATGAGCCAAGGAACCGCAAAGAAGATCAGGACAAAGCCCGCTAAGAAAGCTTCCCAAGAATAATTTATAGCAAAAGAGAAACCACCATAGACCACTAACGCAATGATTCGTCCAACTAAAATTTTTGTAGGCAAACCGGTAAAGTCAAAACGACGCTGAAATACCCAAGTATTACCGTAAAAATAACGTAAACGGCGGACCTTTGCCCAAGGCGCATAAAGTCCAAGCGTGACAATCGTCAGTAAGATATTCACAATCCAAATACCGAAATATTCAGACGCATTACCTTTAAACCTAAAATGATAATTTCTTCCCAAAACATCAGCCTGTTCTGTCTCACCAAATAGACTCGGTGGATTCATCACGGGCAGCTCTGGCGGAAGCGGCGTTTCCATTTGTGAATTTTGCATAAGTACCCTAAATTATTTTTTTTGGTATGTCGAATTTATTCATGTGCATGGCAATGCTCATCACCATGCTTTATTTATACGTATATCAAAGCAAGCTATGCCTCAATATTTTTAACTACTGGCTTTTAGATTAATGAACTACTGTTTGCAATTGGACAGCGTGAAATTGCAAATGATCATCCATAAAACTTTGAATAAAATAATAACCATGATCATAGCCTGCATGTTCACGCAGTTCGAGTGGCTGCCCAACTTGCTCACACGCTTGCTGAAACAACGCCGGATTTAACTGGCTATAAAATTGATCATCAATGCCTTGGTCAATCAAAATGGCTTTAAACAAAGCCCCTTTGGATTGCACTAAAGCTGTAGCATCATGCTGAAGCCACTGCTGACGGTCTGAACCTAGATATTGACTAAAGGCTTTTTCGCCCCAAGGACACTGACTCGGCGCACAAATCGGTGCAAAAGCAGAAACCGATTTAAACAGGTCAGGATGCTTCAACGCTAAAGTTAATGCACCATGACCGCCCATACTATGTCCGAATATGCCAATCGCACCCTTTTGTACCGGAAATTCAGCCTGTACCAACGAATACAATTCTTCAGTGATAAAACGTTCCATTTGATAATGCTCGGCCCAAGGTTGTTCCGTTGCATTAATATAAAAGCCTGCGCCTTGCCCAATATCCCAATGATCGCCTTGCGCCACCTGTTCCCCACGTGGAGAAGTATCAGGGCTGATTAAAATCAGGCCGAGCTGCGCAGCTAAACACTGTGCATGCGCTTTAATGGCAAAGGTTTCTTCGGTACAGGTTAATCCCGCCAAATAAAACAATGCAGGACACGCTTGGCCTTGCAAGGCTGCTTCCGGCAGAAAAATACCGAACTTTGTTGGGGTTTTTAGACTTGAAGAATCCAATTGATAAATGCGCTGCTCACCCGCAAAACAAGTATTTCGTTGTACTAATTCCATGATCTTTATCCTAAACTTTTTTAATCTTTTAAGGCGTAACCGTCGTAGCCGGTGCAGTAGTTGTCGGCGGGAACAATCGTTGTTCTAATTGAGGCAACATTAATGCCATGTTTTTCCCCATAGACCACTGTGGTTCAGAAGGTTCGAAACCTTGCGCTGCTTCCCATTTCGCAACAGTCGCTTTGGTTTCATTAAATGCCGCTTGAATACTGGTCTGCTCACGCATCGCCTGATCAAAGAACGCACGGCCAAAATAGGTGTATTCAGCTTCATTCGAACAGCCAAAAGACTGTCGATCAGCTGCCGATGCAGTAATGATTAAAGTATTATCATTTTGTAGCGCTGGAATAAAACTGCCTGAATAACATGAAGAAATCACAATTACACGCCAACGAATTCCGGATGCATCCAAGGCTTCTTTTAACCATTTAGGATCGACTTGCGCCAAATCCAAAGGTGCATTTTCCATTTCAAAGACATTTGGTAAACCATGTGAGGTCATATATAAAAATAAGACATCACTTTCTCGGTTCATCTGCTGACCGATACGACGCAGCGCCAACTCCATACTGGTTTTAGATGCCAGCGGAATTTCAGTGCGTGTTGCAGGGTTATTGATAAGTTCAACCGAACGCCCATAGGTGCCAAAACGTGTATCAAACTGTTCTTTAATCCGTTCAATTTCCAGTTTAAAGACATCTTGATAACTCGCACCCGCCACCCCTAAGAAGTACCAATGGGATTGAGCAAATTCACCATATTCCACTGCGTCTAAAGATTTATTGAGCAAACGGCTTTGTGCATAGAAGGCATCTTCAGCAAAGCTTGGTGGAACTTCTTCCACTTTCCAAATCGGCTGATCTTTGACTGAGACTTGCCACACGACCAAAGTAAATAGCGTCGCACCCATAATCAGTGCTCGCTCCCACCATGGCCATTTCAGCTCACGTGAAAATACCCAAACGACAGCCAGACTTTGCCAAACAAATAGAATAATGAATAACGTTGGAATGTAGTCGTACAAGAAGTATGGAAGAAAATCGAGATCTCCCAAATATTGAATCAAACATTGAAACAACATGATGTGCGTATCAAGCACCAACCAAAGCAATGCTGGGACCAACATTAACCGTGGATTATTCACACGTTGTGACAGGAAAATCCCCACGATTAAAGCAATAAATGGCCACAATGCGTAGCTAATGAGACCTTGGGCATTAAATTCGCCAATACGCCCCGTGCTGAGCCAACTAAATAAACTGTTGGCACAACCACCTAAAATCCCCCAAAACACCAATTGTAAAATCGATGGTCGAACGATTTGTAAAGAACGACGAGACCCCAAAAATAACCACATCCCCGCAGTTTGGTTGCTTTTAAAATCATGCCAAAAATTGATGGAGGGTTTGAAATCAATCATAGAGTTCTGATGGTGGCCTTGGCTCGCTTAATTGCACAAATAATTTTATGCCTGATGTCGTTTTTAGCAATGCTATTTTTTAACTATATAACAAATCTTTGAACAATATTGAAGCAAATATCATTTTAAGTCACAAGATCATGTTGGAAATATGCATCAAAGCGACAAGCATCACCTTGCCACTGATGTTGTGGCTCTTGATTCGCTAAAAAAACCGCCAATCGTGGACGTTTAACCACGACACGTTTAGCAATTTTTTGTGCTAAATCCAGTAAATTATCACCTAAATCCATTTCACCATCTTCAGGTAACAGTAAATGCAATAATTGCATTTGTTTTTTGACCTGAGCTTGCTTTTTGACGGCTTGCTGGTTTTGATCTCGCTGCGGAAACATCGGATCGAGATAAACCACGTCAAAGATTTGATTGGTCGTCGATAAATGTTTCAAATAATCTGCCGAATCTGAAAAGACCAATTCAATTCGAGCCACAACCGAACTTAAAAACGCATCTTGCTGCGCACGTTGATGTGAGTCTTCCAATAGGGTAAATAAAATCGGATGACGTTCCACAAGGGTCACATGAGCACCCAAATGTGCCATTAAGAGACTGTCGTGCCCTAGCCCTGCGGTTGCATCTACAAGCTGTGGTTTTTCAGCCAAATTACACGCACGTGCAATCATCTCAGACTTTAAGGATGCTCGCTTTAAACGCCCCACTTCTGCTTTCCAATCGGGTTGCATCTTCATGCCATTGGCCGCTAACCACAAGCCATCTGCATCGACACACAAACTGAGTTCAGAGTTTAAACGTAAAAAACGCGCGTTTAATTTTTCAATCAATTCAATATTTACAGATACACCACGTGAAGAAAGCACAGCAGAATACTGCTGTGCTTTCTCATGAAACTCTTGTTCTGTGTATAAGCGGATTTCGCTTACCATAATTTCCAGCCTGTAAATGCGAACAATAAAATCAATAAACCTGAAACAATTCGATACCACGCAAAAATCATGAAATCACGTTTTGCCACATAAGCAACAAGCGCACGAATCAAAAGTAATGCCGAGACAAATGAAACGATTAAACCAACGGCAATCACAGTCCAATCTTGAGTGCCTTGAAATACATCATAGCTTTGATATAAATCCAGTAAACCTGCACCGACAATAACCGGAATACCCAAAAAGAATGAAAACTCAGTGGCTGCTTTACGAGAAACACCTAAGAACATGGCACCAATAATGGTCGCACCTGAACGTGAAGTCCCTGGAATTAAAGATAAAACTTGAATTAAACCAATCCAAATCGCATCTTTAATGGTTAAATCTTCTACTTCTTTGGCACGCACCTGCGGTGGATTTTTTTCGATCCAAATAATGATCAAACCACCAATAATCAACCCCATAGCAATCGCAATGTTATTGAACAGCAGTTCTTTCACCGTCTGACCAAACGTCAAACCAATCAACACGATTGGAATCGAAGCGAGAATTAAGCCAAAACCTAAACGGCGACCTTTTTCTTCACCAGTCACCATACCAGTTGCTGCACCCCACAGGCGGCCCCAGTATTCATAAATCACCGCAGCAATCGCACCCATTTGAATTGCGATCACGAAAACATCACTTTTTTCTTTGGTCCAAAAGTTCATTAATTCTGAAGCCAGAATTAAATGCCCTGTACTTGAAATCGGTAAAAATTCGGTAATACCTTCAACAATACCCATGATCGCCGCTTTGAGCAGCAGTAGAAGATCCATATATAACCCTAATTATGGCTTGCCTTGTTCTGAAATTTTCTTCCAGGCGTTATCTCGTAAATATACGGGCAATGCAAGTTCAGCACTCACCCATGCTTTTCTTTGTGCCGCTTCGCGGGCAATAGTAGCAATATCTTGTGCTGTTGCACTTAAGTCTTTGTATTGTGTTTGTTCTGATTGAATGAGCTCACTACCAGAACCCACGACGGTAAATTTGATCTGTGGTGTGGCATCTGCGTAGCTTAATAGTTGTTCTTCATCTACAGCCTGCATAATGCTATTGGCATCGAGTTGATAGCTGGCGATGTACACTTCTTGCATGCGCGCATCAAGGACTGCCGTTACTTCAGTCAAACCATGTACACGATGCGCCGCTTGAGCCAAAGCTTGCAAAGTCGAGACTGGAACAACAGGTACGTCATTGGCCCATGCCAAGGCTTGTGTTACCGCTGCATTAATACGAACACCACTAAATGAGCCAGGCCCACGACTAAAGGCAATCGCAGTTAAATCCGCTAACTCAATAGCAGTTTGATTAAGCCCTTGCTCAATCATTGGGAGAATAGTTTGCGTCTGCGCTTTTGCCCGTAAATCGAGTTGAAAATAAAGCTCTTGAGTTTCATCTACAATCGAGACGGAACACTGCTCATTGGCAGTTTCCAATGCCAGTAATTTCATGCGCAACCTTAATTAAATTTAATCTTAAAAAACGTTGAATATGATACTCCACTCCATCGCAGTTCGCGAGATGTTCCACCACAGACTCAGCGCTTTCTGTCTTTAAGCCATAAAAAAGCCTTGACAAACTTCGAGGCTTTTTTGCTTGCCATGTATAGCGTTCTAAAGTTCAGCGACTTCGAGTTGAGTAAAATGTTTAAAATGAGCGGCATAGTGCATGGCACTCATTTTTAGACGTGCTTCCGCTTGTTCATCTAAAGTCTTAACAACCTTACCCGGTGAACCCATCACAACAGAATTATCCGGAATCACCTTCCCTTCTGGAATTAAAGCATTCGCACCAATGATGCAATTTTTACCAATCACGGCATGATTTAGGACCACGGCATTGATTCCAATCAGACTATTATCACCTACGGTACATCCGTGTAGCATGGCTTGATGCCCAATCGTGACATAATCGCCAATGGTCATTTCAATGCCCGCATCGGTATGCAACACCGCATTTTCTTGTACATTGGTAAAATCACCCAGTTTGATACGACTGTTGTCCCCTCGAATGACGGCTCCAAACCAGACATTCACTTCTCGGCCTAATTCAACTTGGCCAATCACTGTTGCATTTTCTGCAACCCAACCATCCCAAGGTTGATGCGTGGCTTTCGGGCTATATCCTTGAAACTTGTACAACATGATCAAACATCCTATTTTGACTTTTTAATAAAGGTTTAAGGCTCACGGCCCAAATGAAATGAAGGAGAATTTAATAAAAAAGGCCATTCTTTTTGATAATTCAGACCATATTGAAATAAGGAAATCAGCATCCGTGCAGTCAAGCCCCATACGATTTCGTTTTCGACTCTTAAACTAGGGAAATATAGTGATTGCTGGGCAAAACGAACTTCATACGGCGTTGGCGGTGTTTCTAAAAGCTGTCTTAATGATACAAAAAAAATACGGTCAATTTCAGTGGGTTGAGGTATCAAATTTACATCAGGCGGGATCAACCCTACGATCGGTTTAACCAACATCCCATTCCGAGCTTTTTGCATCGGTAAATCACCCAAAAGCTGCACATCAAATGGATTTAGAGCAGTTTCTTCTTGAGCTTCTCTTAAAGCCACCACGATATTACTGGTGTCTTGGGCATCACGTTTGCCACCGGGAAAGGACACTTCACCTGCATGATTATTCATATAGAGTGAGCGGCGGGTCAATAAAATACGTGGATTATCTTCTTGGGTAATCGCAATCAATACAGCAGCATGCGCGGGTTGAATACGCTTAGAAAAACGTAAACTTTGCTGCAATCGCTGAGTCAATAAACCCTCATCCATCCACATTACATCCTTATAATTATCTTATTTTCATCATAGCTGAATTTCGACCAAGCTGGTTAGAAATGATGCCAAAGTTTTATTTTTAAGTTATTCTGACGGTTCACACAATCCATGACGATGAATATGAACTTTTGCTCAAACTGCGGACAAAAAACAAAAGAAGCGATCCCGCTTGGAGATCATCAGATACGCCGTATTTGTACCGCATGTGGGTTTATTCATTATGTGAATCCTAAAGTTATTTGTGGTGCTTTAGCCGTTTGGGACAATCAAGTTTTACTTTGCCGTCGTGCGATTGAGCCACGTTATGGGCTATGGACATTACCCGCTGGCTATATGGAACTCTATGAGACAATGGAGCAAGGTGCAGCGCGTGAAACTCGCGAAGAAGCCGAAGCAGAAGTCAACATTGAGCAACTATATTGCATGTATAACATTCCCCGTATTGGGCAAATTTATGCCTTGTTCAAATCTGAACTAATCAATGGTGAATTTGGTGCGGGTGATGAAACCATTGAATCTCGATTGTTTAGTGAAGAAGAAATTCCTTGGGATGATTTAGCCTTTCCAAGTGTGGAAAGAACGCTGCGGCATTATTTTGCTGACCGCAAAACAGGTCAATTTGAAATGCATCTCGAAACTCTCGGCACTCGACTCGATCACACAGGTTAATTTGCTGCTCTCAATATTAAAAAAGCCCATCACTGATGGGCTTTTTTATTTTACTCATATTTGACGATTATTTTGCCTTGATGGTGTAACAAGGGGCCAACTCTAAAGAGATATCACCACCGCTTAACTTCGCCGTTTGAGCCGCAGCAGTATCATTTGGATTTTTTAAGCTATAAATATAACTAAAGCTGGCCAAACTATTCCCCCATTTCACCACTTTATTATCCGAATCTGTCAAAGCAACGCCAGAGGGACGTGTGCCTGCATTGGCATTGATCATATTGTGTAACTGCACTAAAGCACCGCCCACAACCATTGAGGTGTCCGCTGAAGTTTTCACACTTGAGTTCATTCCAATCAGCGCGCCATCAAGCGTATGGAAATATGGGTCAGCTAAAATCATACGAATCGAAATGGTATTTGGATTAATATTCCCTTCAGGCGTAAAGGTACGGGTTGTCGTTCCGATACGGTATTGCTGTACACCTTTGTCATCTTTCATTAATAGTGGGTCAAGCACATCTTTTCCACTACAGCCTTCCGTCGCGTGTGTAGACAAATCGACAATTTGACTATCTTGACGAGTAAATACATCGTCTGGCACGCCAGATTTTATATTTGTGCGAATATCACCATTACGGTCAATCACCACACCCAATTTCACTGTTTTAATCGAGGTATCGGTAAATTTAAAGGTTAAATCTGCATATAACGGGAAGATATAATTTTGTCCAGCAGCAACATTTTCAACAGACTTAAAGACTTTTTTGTCTAAATACGATAACGGATAAAGCTTGTATAAATCCATCGTGCCTTTAAATTGCACTTGGTTAATGTTTTGCTCCCACAGGCCTAATTTTTTCTTATCATCGGCCGTCAGAACATAATCATCTTTTTTAGCCATTAACGTTTTATATAAACTTCCACCCGTACCGACCACCATTTTGTCGGCAAGTAGCGTCCCTTGTTTAATAATCAGCGGGCCAGAGTTGGCTTCTTCTGCATCAAAACGGAAACCCAGAATGCCAGGTTTATCAATTTGCTTGGTAAGCGGATCAATCCAATTGTCCTGCGGCGTTGCTGTTAAACGTGTTGGTCGTACCTGTGTCAAGAGCAAGACATTCACACCACCAATGGTACTCAACTGTTGATCAACTTTGCCCTTCCACTGTAAACCACTACCAAATGTCATGCCTTGGCGGTCCGTCATTAACATGAAATGACCGAATAAATTGACTTTTGAACTATCGGTCGGCAAACATTCATTTTTGTCACAGCCCACCAATCCATTTGAACCACTGGCATTGGTAATCACGCCATCAGTTGAAAATAACGCAAACTCAGGCTGATATACCGCAGCCGTTGAGATATTCATGAGTTTTGAAACTAAGGTAAATGCATTTTCATTGCTGACTTCGGACAGGTCTAGCCAAGGTGTAAACAGGTCATTAAATTCCGTATCTGAACTGATACTGAAATCTGCTGTCGCGACATTTCGAGTGATTTGATCAATCAAAACTTTATCTGCATTGTTGATATAAACCGCTTGGATGTCTGTAGCTGTAACTGCGCTATTATTTTTCAATGCCAAGGCTTGAATGATTTTGGCTAAACGCATGGCCACTTTAACCGTTGCGTCGCTATTTGAAATCGTTGCAGCAGGTTTACCCGCGATGCCGGCAGCCAAATCCAATAAGGTCAAACGTGGGGGTGTCGTGCCACTGGCTACATTTGAAATTTGCTTCAAATCCACTTTACCCAAATCAATTCGACGTGATTTTTCACCTTGGACAAAGAAAGTTACCGTATCGCCAATCTTACAAGCACCTGTCGAAACACCTTCTTTTAGATCAAACAAGGTAATATAGGTATTTTTAACGTCGCTCGAACAATTAAAGTTCAGACCTTCAATTGGATAATCTAAAACAAACTCGACACAGCCTTCGGTATTACTTTTACAAGTACCATTGGTTGTACTGGTATCATAAATTTCAGGATTCACATTTGCACTTTCACCGCCACAGCCACTGAGCGCTGCAACCAATGCCGTTAAAGCAAACGGTAATAAAATTTTATTTTTCATCCTAATTCTCTTTTTTATGTCCTTAACGGATTGCTGTTAATTTAAGTTGGCCTTGATTGGTTAATACGCGACCATCGACGTCAATTGCTGTTGCTAAAGGCGTTAAAAATAAATACTGGCTACCTTTAGGCACTTGAATCACGCCTTCAATTTTTTCATGGTAAAGATGATCCGCTTCACCTTGGTTATTTTTGAATCCACCTGCGCCTTCCATGACACATCCATTTTTGTCTAAAAATACCGCAAATGGCCAATAAAATGTAGGATTTTGTACTTTGGATGCAAATGAATGTATACGAATATTTTGTAATGGTGATTTTAGTTTTACGACTTCATAGTCAAATTCGTCTGATAAAGGCGCTCGAGGCCATAAATTAATATCTTGTGCCAAGTCAAGCTCTTTGGCTTTCTTCATTTTTTTATTTGAAAAACATTGCTGACCTAAACCTTGAATGGTATCAGCTTGTGAGACCCGATAATATGATGTGGCTAAAGTGATTGGGCCTGTATCTTCGGGTTGATTACGTTTAAATAAATTATCAATGACGGAGCGACTTACACCTTTTTCACGTTCAATGGTTTGCATCCGCGTTTGCCCCATCTTGCTATCAATAACGCCTTCGGGCATGGTGTAAAAGCGCTTTTTGCCTTCTAAGTTAAACTCTTTATCTTCAAGATATTCATTATTGACATACTTTTCACCAGCCATCGTCGAAAAGCCTTGCTCTTGTTTTGCCTTAGCCGATTGTTTTGAAGGATGATTTTCTAAGTTTTCACCTGAAGATCGTACGGATTGATCAGTACTGACTACTTTCTCAGCAAGGATGTTTTTCTCGACGACAGGTTTATCTTTTTCAGCTAGAACTTTGGACTGATACGCTTCACGAGGTTGGGTTAGCTCTGATTGCTGTAACTTCTCTGTCCATGCGGTTGAAGGTACCACTTTTGCTGTCGTATCTGCCGCTTGTGCTGACTTTTCAGATTTGCGAACTTTATCCCCTGAGACGTCTTTAATTTTATCTACTGTGACAGCTTTAATTTCATCCCGTTTTTCCGGCTCACGTATACTTAAATGTTGAGAATTCACTGGTCCAACAGCCTGTGCTGTTGGACTCGTTTGACGTGTCATCGGTGTCTTGGTTTGAGACGGACTAATACTTACGGATGGTTGAATAATTTGTTGTACAGGTTGAGAGTCTATCGTTTTAGCAGTTGGACTTTCTTTAGGTTTTTTTGCCGGTTTTTCTTGCACTTGTACCACCATTGGGCGCCCATCCGGCCCAATAATGGTATGAAACGCCCCGGCATAGGCATACGACACTTGCACCACAGACAGTACAAGTAACGCGTTTATGAATAAAATCCTTTTCATTCTGTTTGCTTATCCTACCAACGAGTTCTGTAATTTAATCCTAGGATGGTGATTTTCGTATCGGTTTTTACATTCATTCCAGCATATGGGTTTAAAAGTATGTTATTCACACCGGTTAAGTTTGCAAGACTACTAGTATTCGCTGGAATGTTATCTTTACTGCGTAAAAAGCCGATTGATAAATCTAGATCCGTATCTGCATCAAAACGATATCCAATCCCCATACCAAAGAGTTGCGCACCATTAATTGGTACCATGGTATTTCGCTTACCGTCAGGAATAGAGGTACTCCGTGGTTCATAGCCTGCACGCAATTTCAAACGATCTGTTGCTGAATATTCAATACCGATGCCCCAGTTCCAAGGCGACGTAAATTTCAAAGGTAAGGCCAAAGAATTATCGGTCACATTTTCAGATAATAATTTTGCAATTTTCAGCGCTGAAATTTGACGGTCGAATTCAAAACGGAATTTGTCCCAAGCACGATAATCGGTCCAGCCCACATCAAAATTGATTTGTAAATCAGGCATAACCTTATATTTGATCCCCGCCTGTACATGCTGTGGATATTCAAAATCCATCGAAACCAAACCCGACTCCGAGTTTGGCACAGCATTTGGGAAACCTAAAATTGCAGCTAAAATTTGACCTGTTGGTGATGACATTAATCCCTTAATCATCTCCTGAGGTGCTTTCGCATTTTGTATGCGATAACGACCTTTCATGCGCATTTTCGCTGCACTTTGGTACACCATACCAAAACTAAAATCTTCGCGTGGCTCCCACAAAACCCCTAAGTTGTAACTTGGGCTCAGTGACTGCTCTAAAGCCAATTCCATCTGACCAAATTTACCAAATGGGTTCATCCCTTCTTCGGTATTACACATCCCCAATAGCAAGATGTCGGTAATAATGTCCGAATTTTCCTTGAATGGCGTACAGACGACTTCATCAATCATCCTTAACATACCGATCAACTCATTGGGAAATCGTAGATCAGATTTCAATCCAATGGCTTGATAGGACATCCCTACACCACCACCAATCGATAGCTCATCACTGACTTGATAACCTACAGTTGGCGATAGATAAGTAATACGCTCTAGAGCAACTTGTTGCCCCATGAAATTACCCGGGTTACCATTTTCAGCACCAAAACCCGCGATCAAAGGTGCATAAACGGCTGATGCAAATGTTGCTTTAGAACCCGGTGGATTATAGGCAATCCCCATCGTTGGCGCGGCAATGGGTTGTCCAGCACCAAAATCCACCATCTTTTTTAAGACAGGTACATATAGAGATGCATATTCAACATCACCAGAAACCTTATCTTTAAAGTCCGTACAAATATCAGCCGTTACTTCAGGGCCATCATTACAGACCATTGGATCATCAGAATAACCAAAGACGTTATAACCCGCAGGAACGGTAAATTCACGTTGAATATCAAAGTTTGCAATAATCCCCTGCATATCGGTTTGCAAACCTTCAATTTTGGTTAATGCTGCAGGGTTAAAATGCACGGCACTAATCCCCGGAGGATCAGCAGTCACTGCATTACCTAATGCAAGTGACCTTACATCAACTGAAAGGTTGGTACCCAATTGTGCAAAAGCAGCACTAGAACAGCCCGTTAAAACGATCGCACTAACAAGTGGGCTGAGTCGAATTTTACGCATACGACAGCCCTCTTAACGAAGTTTTTTTCCGAAACCTAGGATATCCAACGGGAAAGACAGTCCTAAAGACACATCTGGTGCATCTTCAGTTAAACCTAGCCCCACTGTACCGTTCACAATCGTATCCGGTGATACACGTACACCTAAAGAAATCGCTAGAGTTGAGCTGGTTTGGTCTGCAGGTGAATAGGATTCGCCACTGCTATACGTAAATTCAGCGCCGGTATTGAAACTTTGTTGATATGACATGGTGAGGGAAACATCGTAGTTAAACGAGTATGCAAAACCGAATGCAAAACCGCCACTAATTCCCGGTTCAAATTCTTCAATGACACGCGTACCACGACGTTGGTTTAAACCAGTTTCTTTGAAACCATAGTTGGCTGAGACAGATGCAAACAACACAACGGGGTCAATATATTTACGCGTACTCGCACCGATACCTGCCGAATAGTAACCTTTACCTGTTGCTAGATCATTTACTGCATTGACTTCGTATGGACTGTCACCTGTTTTCGTAGACAAATTACCAAATAAAATCAGTGGTAAACGACCTTGCTTCAGTGGGAATGGTTCCCAGCGTGCGCCTAAAGAAATATCCCCTAAACCTGCAGTTGAAGTATCTTTTAATAAATCAGTTTTCGCCACTAAAGGCAAAGATGCAGAGAATGTCAAATTATCCATTACACCGTATTGCACGGTAAATGTATTGGTCATTGAGTGTGTTGCATTTTCTTGTACACGTAGTTGATAAAGCTGGCCTTGTGCCATTTCCATATCAAGCTGTGTATCACGGTAATAGGTGTAATCTATATCGTAAAAAGATGATATTTCACCTTTTTTAATCAATGAATACTGACGTTCATTCGAGCTAAATACTTCCTGTAAATTCGCTTCTTGGCTCGCATCACCTTCTTGTTGCTGAAGTGCTGTCGATGCTTTTTCATTGGCAGGAGCGACTTCGGATTGTGGCATTTCAGCTTGTACGGGCTCTTCTACAGATTCATACTGTCCAATTTCTGGCTCGGCAGCAGCTTCTTGTGCATTATCAGCTTGGTTTACAGTAGCAGGAGATACAGACTCTTCTACGACTGTCTCTTGTTCAACCGGATCATATTCTCCAAGGCTTGGCTCTTCAGCTGCATAGGCAACCCCCATCACCACCTGAATACTCATGGCTAGTAGTGTTTTGTTCATCCATTTACGATTCATGTTCCTTCCCACCGTTTTTATTTTTTTAATCCTGACGCTTTGTTATACGCATTCATCTAATTATTTACTCTTATAGTAAAGCCTTAGAAAGTTGTAATTCGATTTACCATATGACTCCGACTCTTCATTCATATTTTTATCAAGTCGTATCGTAGATGCCTTGTCTGCAATTTTTTCCATGTAAAACTGCGGATATTGAATATCAACCAATGCATAACGGTTCACGGTTGCATCTTCAACATGTCGCAAGTCTGAATCTTGCAAAGCCAATAAATTTTTACGTTGCTCAGGCGCAACATTGATTAAAAATAATGTGTTGTTTTCCCATATTTCTTGGAATCGAACTTCATCGAAACTGATATTGCCCAGTGCTGGATCTGCAACATAAACACGCCCATCTTTATAGGCTTTAAACACCACAAAATGTTTAAAACCAGCATATGAAATGGGAACAATCGCAGGCTGACCTTGCTTAACTAGATCTGAAAACTCCCCTTTGTAGCCCCCACTTTCTAGCCCGACAGCAGCGACAAAACGTTTCATGTCTAATAAGGAGAAACTTCGACGTTCGATAATTTTTTCAGTTTCACCAAATTTCAGCAAACCATTCATGGTCTGTTGCTCAGTCAGCTGTGTACCTACATAACCATTTAATAAAGTAGTTAAGGCCGCCGAACCACAACTGTAGTCGTAGGCTTGCCGAACGATGCCTCGAAATTGATCTTCTATGGCAGGTTTAATTTTTACAGATTCACGGTGCATCCGAGTAAAGGAATCATTTCGTGAATCCAATGTTTCGGTATAGTGAACTGTTCCGACTGGCTTTTCTTTTAAATCGAAGGACTCTTTGGCAAAGTAATACATCAATGCCGAGCCTACAGCTATCTCTAACATATCTTCTAACTTTTAGTTATCGGCAATGATGTGCCTTTTTTCATTATTTTTTAGAGCTAATGCTCTACATCCATGTATTATGCAAGATACCTTTTTTTTTATAAAAAAACAGCATTTTTTTATGCTTTGTTGGGTCATTCCGCACTTTTTTGTAAAAAAAAGCGCGTGATCAACACGCGCCTTATTTTATTCTAAATTACTTACTAGAAATCGTAATCACAGAACCTGGATTATAAACACCTAAACTAGGGCTATAATATGTTTGCAAGCCTTGAACTTCGATATCACCAATTGAACCAGCAGTACGACTACCTAAATGAACACCTTTCACATAGTTATCAATTGGACCAGAGTTGCTCACCATTTGAATATATCCTTTTGATGCTCCTTCTGCACCATAAACACTAATATCTTGGTTAATGGTTAAGTCTGTTTTACCCGCATCAGCAACTTTTATGCTTTCAATAAAGATTTCACCTGCTTCACGTGTAGCCGTTTTAGTTGATGCATCCAGAATACCTAGATTTTGAATCTCTAAACCACCAATCATAGTTGTATTCAATTTGATCATTGCACCCTGTGGAGCTGCACCAAGTTGAATATTTGCAGCCATCTGACCTGTTTTCAAAGTTAAACCAGAAAGAATTGCATTGTAGTTGCTATCATCACCACCACGACGAATACCTGTTGTACCTGCTGTACCTGATGCAGTTACACCAATTTCGCCAATTTTAATATCTAAACCAGAAACCTGCGCTGCAATATTAACAAACGCTCCACCTTTTGCAGAATTACCAGCATCTGAGTCAATACGTAAATCAGCCAAATTATGACTTGCTAACAAAGCTTGTGAATTCGCAGTAATTACAAGACCATGCTTTTCATTAGCATCACCGGCTATCCCGTTCCCCTTAATTAAAAGAGCACCTGCTACACCTGTACCACCAACAATATTTGTTGAAGAAACTTCTGCATTTGCAGCAAAACCTGTTGGCGTAGGAGGAGTTGTAGTTGTATCAAAAGTAACTTTTGTACCTGTCACAACGTTTTTTGCATCAGTTGCTAAACCGTCATTATCGTGAATGTAAAGTTTCTCGATTGCAACTTTTGAAATACCAATCCCGATGTTAATACCATCTTGACCAGTGGTTGAACTAAGTGCAGCATCGTCCATTGCTTGCATAGCCATAGCATTCGCACTAAATGCGATTGAAGAAACTAGAGCTAATTTAGTGAAATTTTTCATACGGTACTCTCCCAAGAGTATTTATTTTTTTTGATTTTCAACCACTCGATTTATTCAGCTGTAATATTATTTTGTGACAACTGTTAAATCTTTCCTTGAGTTGTTTGCTCGCTCGATTAAATTATATCCAAGCTGAAATTTGTTCAACTGTCGTTGGTCGCAATCTAATTCTTACCGATAAACGGTATTTGCAAACCAAATGAATTAGGAATGGTATAAAATCCATTTTAGTCTTTAAATTTAATTTCTCTGTTGATGCAAAAACCGATTTCTTTTAAAAAATTTATTCTCAAACAAAATGTTAGTGCTCAAAATATTTTGCAAGCGCTTGTACCCTTGTCACATGTGATTTTTTTAGAAGATCAAAACCAACCTGTTATTTGCTTTTTGGCAAATCAATATCAGCAATTTAAGAATGATGAACTTAAAACTTATGTCCGTACCAATTTAGATCAATATGCGGAATGTGATACTCAGCCCTTGCAAAATATCGCCTTCCAAGATTTATGTTCAAAATTAGGCAGCGGTTTTTCTGGGGGCTGGGCTGGTTTTATTAGCTATGATTATGCAACGCAGCAACAGATTTCCTTGCACGCCAAAGCCCAACCTCGCTTGTTTTTAGGACAATTTTCCAGTTTTTTAAAATTAGAAGATGATGGTTGGTATTTTTATAGTTCTGATCATTCTGCAGCTAAGATTTACGACTACATTGATCACCTAATTCAAACCGAGATCGCTCAAGATCGATTTAAATTAACGCAAAAATGTACTGCAAGATGGTCCAAGTCAGACTACACAAAAGCCTTTGACCAAGTTCAGGAATATATTAAAGCGGGCGATTGCTATCAAATTAATTTAACCCAAGAATTTACAGCTCAAGCAAACGGTTCACTCTTAGATACCGCTCAAGAATTTTGGTCACTGACTGATGCACCATATTCAGGCTACTTACGTATTGATGATTTTGAAATTTTAAGTTGTTCGCCTGAACTTTTTATAGATTTTAAGCCTGAACGCAAAATGATTACCAAGCCAATCAAGGGCACGATGCCTCGCTATGAAGATCCAATTTTAGATGAGCAGTCAAAACAACGGTTAAAATCATCTGAAAAAGACATGGCTGAGAATGTCATGATTGTCGACTTACTGCGTAATGATTTGAGTGTTTATGCAGAAACAGGTTCTGTAAAAACACCTAAACTTTTTGATATTGAAAGTTTTAATCAAGTGCATCACATGGTCAGTGAAGTTGAAGCCGTGCTGAAAACAGATGTAAACCCTTTTGAAGTTCTGATGTCTGCCCTGCCAGGCGGTTCGATTACCGGCGCGCCTAAAATCCGCGCGATGCAAATCATTGAGGAACTTGAAGGCGCCCCGCGCGGCGCCTATTGCGGCTCGATGGGTTATTTTAATCACGATGGCACGGGCTCTTGGAATATTTTGATCCGCTCTATTCAAAAATACCAAGATCAGGTTTCGCTGTGGGCCGGCGGCGGAATCACCATCGCATCTGATTGCGATGCTGAATATCAAGAATGTTTTGATAAAGTCGAAGCCATGCTGGATTTGTTAAATACCTGGTATAAGCCAGAATAAACAAAAAAAGCGATTCAATTGAATCGCTTGTTTAATGAATCACTCCAACCTCCTTTAAAAAGGAAGATTAGGCTAGATTTACATTTCGCTGAGCTTACAGAAATCAAGCCAAAATGTCGTTTTTCAAAGTATCTACAAGGCGCTGATTTTGTTCATCTGTACCAATGGTGATACGAAGGAATTGATTAATCCGCGGCTTATTAAAATAACGCACGATAATTCCGCGTTCGCGCAATTCAGCAGCTAATTCACCCGCGTCTTTCGTTGGCAGTGAGGCAAAAATAAAGTTTGCCGCAGAGGGTAATACTTTAAAGCCCAGCTCAGAAAGCTGCTCTACAAGTTTTTCACGGCTCGCAATCACTTTGGCATTTTGCGCTTCAAAATACGCTTGATCCTCAAATGACGCCACGGCTGCTGCAATCGCAAAACGGTCCATCGGATAGGAGTTAAAGCTGTTTTTTACCGCTTCAAGCGCTGCGATTAAATGCGGCTGCGCAATCGCGAAACCAACGCGCAAACCGGCAAGTGAACGCGACTTAGACGTCGTTTGACAAACCACAAGGTTTTCATATTTCGCAACCAAAGCCACAGTAGATTCCGCACCGAAATCGACATACGCTTCATCAATCACAACCACTGAATTTGGATTAGCTTGCAGGACTTCCTCAATTGCAGACAAACCTAAAGCAATGCTGGTTGGTGCATTCGGATTGGTAATGATGATGCCGCCATTCGGCTGTTTATAGTCATCCACAACTATTTCAAAGTCATCGTTCAGCGGCAAAATTTTAGTATTGGCAGCTATACCAAAAAATTGGCTATATACCGGATAAAAACTGTAGGTAATATCTGGATACAGAACCGGCAGTTCTTGCACAAAAAAGGCTTTAAAAATATGCGCCAGCACCTCATCCGAACCATTACCAACAAAGACCTGTTCAACAGGCACATGCTGCTGTTTTGCAATCGCTTGCTTTAACTCAGACGCATCTGGATCTGGATATAAACGTAAAACATCAGCAGAATTTGCCAACACTTTTTGAACTGCTTCCACCA
This sequence comes from Acinetobacter sp. YH12218, assembly GCF_013417925.1. Taxonomy (NCBI): domain Bacteria; kingdom Pseudomonadati; phylum Pseudomonadota; class Gammaproteobacteria; order Moraxellales; family Moraxellaceae; genus Acinetobacter; species Acinetobacter sp. YH12218. Next base: position 6,515 of record NZ_VPDB01000020.1, on the reverse strand, counting down.
CTTTTGGCGATGGCGGATACGGGTTTTCATTGGTATTGAGTTTTAAAATATTTTGGATTTTAGGCTGTTCACCCGGTGTGTACGGCTCTAATTCACGTACATCAGGACTCCAAAAACGCATTTGTTCAGCGGTAATATTTGGCATTTTATTTTGCTCTTTCTCACCCTCTCCTAACCTCTCTTGCACTTCGCTTTAAAGGAATCCTTAAAGCTCGTTCAGGGAGAGGAATATTCATTTTATGAGATTTCCCCTCTCCTGAAAGGAGAGGGTTAGGGAAAGGTTTATATTTTTGGAAAACTAAGTTTTTCACCTAGTCTATATTTTCTTACTGATAACGATAACGTGCTGAACGCGCATGCGCATCTAAGTTTTCCTGCTCCGCTAATGTATCAGCCGTTTTCGCTAAACTTTTCACACCATCTTCAGAGCACATAATTAAACTTGAGCGCTTTTGGAAATCATAAACACCGAGCGGTGATGAAAAACGCGCTGTGCCCGAAGTAGGCAACACGTGGTTTGGACCTGCACAGTAATCACCAATCGCTTCAGGCGTATATCGACCCATAAAAATTGCACCGGCATGGCGGATATCTTCAGCCATTTCCTGCGCTTGATCTAAGCACAGCATCAAATGTTCAGGCGCAACCTGGTTAATCAATTCAGCGCCTTCAGCACGGTCTTTGACTAAAACTAATGCACCACGGTTTTCAATTGAAGTGCGCGCGATATTCGCTTTAGGCAATGCTTCTAAATGCTTTTCAATCCATTGTTCCACTTGATCTAAAAGATCCGCATCTGGCGTGATGAACACCGCTTGAGCCACAGTGTCATGTTCCGCTTGAGACAACAAATCCATCGCCAGCCATTCAGCATTGTTTTGACCTTCTGCATAGACCAAAATTTCGGATGGCCCTGCAATCATATCAATGCCAACTTGACCAAATACTGCACGTTTTGCTGCCGCAACAAAACGGTTGCCCGGGCCAGTGATTTTATCTACAGATGGGATGGTTTCTGTGCCGTAAGCCAATGCTGCAACCGCTTGCGCGCCGCCAATGGTAAATACACGGTGTACGCCAGCCAAATAAGCTGCTGCCAAAACCAATGGATTTAAATCACCATTCGGCGCAGGCACCACCATAATAATTTCAGGCACACCAGCAACATGCGCAGGTACAGCATTCATCAATACAGAAGACGGATAAGAAGCTAAACCGCCCGGCACATAGATACCCACACGGTCCAGCGGTGTGACTTTTTGACCAAGCGTATTTCCTAAAGCATCAACATAGGTCCAGCCGTCTTGCTTTTGCGCTTGGTGAAATTCACGAACACGGTTCGCAGCAAGTTCTAAGGCTTCACGCACTTCTGAACTTAAACCATCAAATGCTGCTTTCAGCTGTTCTTGTGTCAGCTCTAATTCTGAGAATTGATGCGCTGGATGTCGATCGAACTGCTGTGTCAATTTAAGAACATGAGCATCACCATGCTGACGAACATCAGCAATGATTTGGTCAACGGTTTTTAAAAGTTCTGGATCATTCACAGTTTCAAAAGCCAACAAGTCAGCAAAAGCTTGCTTGAAGTTTTGATCTTGAGTCGATAAACGTCGCATCAATTTACCCACAAGGTAATCTATTGGAAAAGATTAGTTTACCTGTTTTACAGCAGCTTGTGGACATCTATCGCATGTGTTCATGTGGAGTTTTATTGAAAATAACTTTCGTTAAAATTGATGAAAATACAGTTTTATCATTATTTTTCAGTTTTCATAAAAAAACCGCCCAAATTTGAGCGGTTTGATCAGCATAGCTAGAAACTTAACAACTTATGCTTTTTTTGCTTGCTCGCGTTCTTCCACGGCTTTTTCTAGCTGTGCAAGAATTGGATTCAACAAAATTTGTTTACGTTTAAAGCTTGCTTTGTTCACGATTAAACGTGAAGACACTTTACAGATTTCTTCCAAAGGCTCTAAACCATTGGCACGTAAAGTGTTCCCTGTATCCACAACATCGACAATGTAATCGCCTAAACCAACCAATGGTGCAAGTTCCATAGAACCATAAAGTTTGATCACATCCACTTGCTCGCCCAAGCTTGCATAATATTGACGGGTCAAATTGACATACTTGGTTGCAATCTTTAAACGACCGTTTGGACGAACCATGCCAACTTTACCAGCCGTCATTAACTTACAGTTGGCAATTTTTAAGTCCAATGGTTCATACACATTTTGTGCACCATGTTCCATCAGCACATCTTTACCTGCCACCCCAATATCTGCAGCACCATTTTCAACATAAGTTGGTACATCAGAAGCACGTAAAATTAAAATACGTACGTGCTTATGGGTCGTTGGAAAAATTAACTTACGAGATTTATCCGGATCTTCCAATAAGTTAATGCCAGCTGTTTCCAACAATGGCAAAGTTTCTTTTAAGATACGTCCCTTACTTAATGCTAAAGTTAAACCATGATCAAAATTGCCCATTACGTCAAAATTGGGATCATCGTTTCTCATATCGCTCATTAACTTACTCGCTTAATTTGGGCACCTAAACCTTGTAACTTCGCTTCAACATCTTCATAACCACGGTCAATATGATAGATACGGTCAATCAACGTTTCCCCATCAGCGGCAAGTGCTGCTAAAACCAATGAGAAAGAAGCTCGTAAATCAGTTGCCATCACGGGTGCAGCAGATAATTTCTCTACACCTGTAACAACAGCATCATTACCTTCAACCTGAATATTGGCACCCATACGTGCTAATTCAGGTACATGCATGAAACGGTTTTCGAAAATCGTTTCAGAAATTGTGGCAAAACCACGACCAATTGCATTCACAGCCATCAGCTGTGCTTGCATATCGGTTGGAAATTCTGGATGTGGTAAAGTCTGGAAACTAACTGCTTTCGGGCGTTTACCCATCATATCCAGTTCAATCCAATCTTCACCGCGCGTAACTTCCGCGCCCATTTCTTCAAATTTATCTAGCACAGACTCCAACAAGTTTGGATCAGTATGTGTGGTTTTGATTTTACCGCCAGTGATCGCTGCTGCAGCGAGATAAGAACCTGTCTCAATACGATCAGCAACAACGGCATATTCACAGCCATGTAGGCTTTCAACACCTGTAACAACCAAAGTATCTGTGTCCAAACCTTCGATTTTTGCACCCATCTTGATCAACATATTAGCAAGATCGGTAATTTCAGGTTCACGAGCCGCGTTACGAATGGTCGTTACACCGTCTGCAAGAACCGCAGCAGTTAGAATATTTTCAGTACCACCAACTGTGACCATATCAAAGACAACTTCGCCACCTTTTAGACGACCATCCACTTTGGCATGCACATAACCTGCTTCAACTTCGATCTCAGCACCAAGTGCTTCTAAAGCTTTTAAATGTTGATCTACAGGGCGTGAACCAATTGCACATCCACCCGGCAAAGACACTTTTGCACTACCATAGCGCGCCAATAACGGGCCTAGCACCAAAATAGATGCACGCATGGTTTTCACGAGTTCATATGGTGCAAATTGGTTATCTAGGCTAGAAGCATCTGCTTTAACCGTATCACCTTCATAACTAATTTGAACACCTAAACCTGCGATCAATTTCACTAAGGTGTTCACATCTTTAAGATTTGGTACATTGGTTAATGTAATAGGTGTATCCGCAAGAATAGTTGCAGCGAGTAATGGCAATGCAGCATTTTTCGCACCAGAAATACGAACTTCACCTTCGAGCTTAGTACCGCCCTGAATCAGAAATTTATCCATTAATTATTAAGCTCCGAATAAGCTTGCTTTGCGCCATTCTTCTTTGGTCATTGCACGAATTGTTACTGCATGTACTTCACCGCTGGCAATGTAGGAGTTCAAAGGTGCATAAACAGATTGTTGACGAGCAACAGGACGTTTGCCTTCAAATTGATCATCGACGATGCGTAGATCAAATTTGCCGCCTTGCCCACTAACTGCAACCTCAGCTTCTGGAAAAGCAGCTTTTAAAATTTCAGTGAGCTGTTCACTATTCATCACAAGACCCCATATAGGACTAACGGTGTAAAACCCGCCATTTTACTATAAATCTAAAAAATAATTCATTAGTCACATACATTATATATATAAAAAAAGAGGTTATAAAAAACCTCTTTTTGTACAATTTACAATCTAAACCGTTAAAGGCATATAAATGAGCTGCATTTTTCGATGTTTATGTAATTGTTTTTTTAATTTTTCAGACAATTTTTTGATCGAGGTATACATATCATCAGCGCACGCTTGTGCAAAAAGTTCTGTCCCAGGTAATCGTATAATCGCTTCCGCAATATGATTATCACTACCTTTTTTTGAACGTTTATCAACCTGATGATCTTTAGTCAGTTTGACTTGCATACTATTGACCTGATCTAAATGTTTGGTCATTTCCGCAAATTTAAGACGAATATTTTCTTCTATTGCTGGCGTAATTGTTAAATGATGGCCACGAATTGTAATCTGCATAATTCTATCCCTCACCTTCTTTCAGGACTGGAAAAGTTCAAGCCGAATCATCCAACTCAATATGCGAAGCATACATTTACACAATCAGATCATTTCGGCCATTCCTTATAAAAAAAGAGATTCATTATTTCGTCATAATGAACCTCTAGAATAGTCAGATTTTCAAATTTAGATCAACACTTTTCGCTCTGAAGATGATGGAATATGTAACGATTCACGATACTTCGCAACTGTACGACGAGCAACATCAATACCTTCTGCATTAAGCAAAACTGCAATTGCATTATCAGACAAAGGCTTACGTGTATTTTCTTCTGCAATCAACTTTTTAATTTTTGCACGAATTGCCGTCGAAGACGCTTCCCCACCAGACGATGTTCCAACATGACTTGAGAAGAAATATTTCAACTCAAATAATCCACGTGGTGTGAGCATATATTTATTTGTGGTTACACGGGAAACTGTGGATTCATGGAGTTCAACTTCTTCCGCAATATCTCGCAGGACCAAAGGCTTCATTGCCTCAGGCCCTTGTTCAAAGAACGCTCGTTGATGCTCCACAATACAGGTTGCCACTTTTAATAAAGTTTTATGTCGTTCATCAATGCTTTTAATGAAATTCTTAGCTTCAAGCATTTGATTACGTAAATATTGATTATCGTCACTTTGATCTGCACGCTTGATCATATTGGCATAGAAAGAATTCACTCGTAGCTTTGGCATTACATCAGGATTTAACTGTACCAACCAATGTTCATTCTTTTTTAGCACCACTACATCTGGAATTTGATAGTCTGAATCTTTATCTTCAAACTCTTGCCCTGGATGTGCTTTTAATGTTTTTAACAAACAAATGGCTAGTTTAAGTTGTTCCGTATTTAAACCCGTTTGCTTAATTAACTTAGGTAATTCATTGGTAATCAGCAACTCATAATTTTTCAATAATAAAATAGCTTCATATCGATATTCGATATGTTCAGGAAGATTTTCAACTTGTACCATTAAACATTCAGCGAGATTACGTGAACCTACACCTAAAGGATCTAGACGCTGAATATGCTTTAAAACCACCAAAACTTCGTCATCTTCGACTTCTTCTTCATAATCCATAGAATCTAAAAGATGCTGAACAGATTGGGTAATTTCATTTAAGTCACAATCTAAAAAACCTTTGTTATCTAAAGCATCGATAATACAGTGTGCAATTAGTTTATCGATCACAGAAAAGTGTAAAAGATTAACTTGCTCAAGCATATGTGCTTGTAAACTTTGATGCCCCTGCCGATTATCTTCGCGCTCTTCAAATTCAGCAGCACCTAAACTTGTAGGTTGATGCGTATAAACATCATCCCACTCCGTATCTACCGGTAACTCATCAGGCAAATGATCGGCATTTAATTCATTGGTTAAGTCTTTATTTTCCCTTTCTTGTTCTTGTAAGCTATTTAAACTTTCAACGGTATTTTGTTCTTCAACTTTCTCTAATAGAGGATTACTGTCGAGTTGGATTTGAATTTCTTGTTCCAATTCCAAACTTGAAAGCTGTAATAAACGAATGGCTTGTTGTAATTGAGGTGTTAATGATAAGGAATTGGCAACCTTTAACCCCATCGCTAATTTCATTAATAACTCCCCCTATAATTAACCGCACTTTATAAGCAATTTTTATGCCGTTTTATTTTTTATAGCATAATTTTGAACAGAACGCCCGATTTTTTGTCTTTTTTAGACACATTATTCAGCTAATTTATTCTTTTATTAGGAACAATTCGCCTTATAAATGAATTATTTAATTAGATATATTATTAATTTCACTCTATTTTCCTTTTCACCACACATAAAAAAACACCCCCTTCGCTTTGAAGGGGGTGTTTCGAATAATGAGCTGGCGATGACTTACTCTCACATGGGTAACCCCACACTACCATCAGCGCTAAGAGGTTTCACTTCTGAGTTCGGGAAGGGATCAGGTGGTTCACTCTTGCTATTGTCGCCAGCACAA
>NZ_VPDB01000019.1:0-52345 GCF_013417925.1 Acinetobacter sp. YH12218 | reverse complement strand
GAAAATGTATATCGTTGGCAGAAGAAATTATTTAGACCAATTATCAAAAGCTTCATTGATGACTTTATTCTCGATAAAAATCATCTGCTACCACAGAGAATCTTTAAATAATAGTGCGTAAGTCCTACTATCTTAAAAATTAATAGAAAAATACATAACTCAATTTCAATTTATTCCAATCTTGATCATCTTGCTGCTGGTATTCATAGCCTAGTTTTAAAGCATTTTGTTGGTTGACGATATATTGTAATTCAGCATCGAGTTTCAGATTCCATTGATGTGTGTCTTCCCAATACGGAAGCTCTGCCTGAACCAAACTATTGAATTTTTCCGACCAAATATTTTGGCAACCCAATGTCGGCCCAAGGCCCACTCGCCATCCATCATCTAGTGACTTGCCGCCCTGCACCTGCATTTGAGACTGCACATAACACAAATGTGTGCGTTCCTGATTGGCCCAGCTATATCCAGATTGAGCTTTTAATTCAGCTACACCATGTTGTTCCGTTTCGCTAAATTGACCTGCATCTACTGACACTTGCTGCCAGCCAAAATTAAAACCCCAGCTTAGCGGTGTTTTAAATGGCGTGATCGGGTTGTAAGAATTGACCGATAAAAAATCAAAATGATTGAGTTTGAGTTGGTCGTCTCGATATTGGATCGAGCCATCCCAAAACATCAACTGCGTACCAATCCGAAAGCCACCTTGCGGATCGATCAAGTCATGATATGCCTGACGATGCCCGAGTTCGATATATTTTTCACCTTGAACTTCACCCACGGTAGCTGAAAAATTTCGCGCATGATGTCCATTGACTGGGTCTAGACTTGGCTGCTTAGGTTCAGTCCGTTGTTTGGGTTGTGAAGATTGGCTACGTAAGGCCAAGATTTGACGCAATTTAGGCTGCGTTTCTTCCGCACTCACCTTTCGACCAATCAGTAATAAATACAGATGGTCGTACGCCATTTCCAATATTTTCGCTTGCTCTGCTTCATTAAACTGAGCGACTGCTGTCGACATGTTATCAGGTTCAATTTCAGCGAGCTTATGCGCTTCACGTGCTAAACGATATCCATGTTGCTGCGCTTGTGATAAAAGCTGCGTTTCTAATGCAGGACGATACACCGCTGCTTGAATCAGTTGTTCATCATTGATCGCTTTAATCGTTTCAACAGGAATGGAAGCGACTTTAAATTTTTCGGTTAAATTCAGTGTCGGGCGAACCAAATCCATTAGGCCCAATAATCGATATGCACAGTTATCACTGGCAAAATAATAGGGAAAACTGACATTTTGCATTTCCCAAAGATGTTTAACCAAATAACTGGTTTCTTGCTCGGTCAGTGCTAGCTCATATTCCCACAAATCACGACTTTCAAAATCACCATATTCTTTCACCTTTCGGTAGTACGGCATCAAGGAATATTCACCAGGATATTGCCCTGTTAAGCCTTTCCATGCATAAGACCAGTTATCTTCACCTGCAACTGTCGCAGCATAGTTAATGGCATAGGACACCAAATTTAGCTCTTTCTGATCTTTCGGATCGAGACGCAACAAGGTATGTCCAAACATAGAACTTGGATTCCCCATAAAGTCTGTGGCGTAAATTAATGTCGCTTTATACGGCTTAATTTTCCCAAACCATTCATCAAACTCAGGGCAACTCACTACTGGTAACTGCTCTGAACGGATGGATAATTCTTGCATCAACCACTGACTACGCGCAGGGAAACGACAACGAAAGGCTTGATTATGTTCGGCGGTTTGAAACAGTGCAGCGACATCTGCCTCTAATTCGGCTTGGGCATTTTGACGGCCATTTTCAGCTAGAAAGTAACCTGAAAAAGCAACTTCACTTTGTCCTTTATGATCTGTATATAAAAGTCGTTGCCAACTGATGTGTTCAGACAGTTTTTTTGATTGTGCAAGTTCAATATATCGCTGTAGCTCTACGGTTTTAGAGAGGTTTGGATCTACAACTTGCTGAGCATATAAGATGCTCGGAATCATAAAGGTACAAAATAAAGCAGTTGATTTCATTCAGTTATATTCAAATCCATTTTTATATATTTTAGATAATAAAAAACCCTGCCGAGAGACAGGGTTTTGAAAGCATCGATTAAACGTATGCTTTAAGTACTTCATCTTTCGCCATTACGCTTTGTAATGAAGCAAGTACTTGTAGAGAAGACTGGTTTTCAGCTGAATAGATTTCAGCAAAATTTGCTTTAGACACAGCAAAGAAACGTGCTTTATCTGTTGATTGGATGTTTAAAAGCTCAGCCAAAACATTCAGGCTCTCACCTTGACCAACCGCCATATCACGAGCAAGTGATTCAGCATTTTCATTGGTAAATGTTACCGCTTGAGCAGTCACTGTACCAGTACCGCTACAACCTAAAGTACCAAAAGTAATACCAAGTAACTGGTTAGTAAAAATACCGTTGGTAGTCGCAGCTAAAATTTTAGGAATTTTACCTGATTGACCAGCCCAAACTTGAGAACCAACACCACAACCTACGTCACGGTCAGCAAAAGCAGCTGTAGAACCTAGTGCAACGACTGCAACTAAAGCTAATTTTTTTAACATGGCACTTCTCCAGGGAATTTTATTCCATTGTTTTTAATTATTAAAACATGTGTAATTTTGATTACACACCTGTAGATTAACTTGATCTTTCAGATAAGGCAAAACATTTTCATCTAAAACTTTTGGCTAAAAATAATACGTTCTTTTTCACTATTTTTTGAGCAACCAAGTACCATTTTCATCACGTTTTCCAAGGATTTTGAGTACTAAAACCAGACTGAGTAATAGCAACAAATACCAAGAACCGAGTTTCCCCCAACCGACCATATGCCATGCATCGACCTGACTTGGATATAACCAAATTTGATAGAAGGTACTGATATTTTCTGCGATCCAAATCAAAAATGCCAAAATCAACAGTACCGGTAACATAGGCAACTGAATCACATGATTTTGTAATTGAAAACTGAGCTTGGTTTTCCAAAAGATCACCACACTCCAAGCAAACAAAAGCATACGGATATCTGGCACAAAAAATTTGGTCATAAAATTAAGATATGACAAAACGGCTAAGCACAGCATATTGCCAAAATGCGGTAAGTTACTAAACGATACCTGATATAGACGTAACGAACGTGCAAAGAAACTCCCCACCGCCGAATACATGAAACCTGCAAACAATGGCACGGTCAGCAGTTTGAAAACCGCAGGCTGCGGATATTGCCATGAGGCAATATGTGGATGGGTCAGAAATATTTCCATCCCCATTGCAAGGATATGAAACAGTGCTATGACTTTGGCTTCCGCCCAAGACTCGAGTTTTAAGCAGAGTAAACACACTTGAATGATCAGTGCATAAAACAATAAATAGTCATAACGGAAAAAGCCAAAATATTCCTGACTTCCCATTGCTGCAGTTAAAGCAAAAGCGATCAGCAGTAATATCCCAAATAAGGCAGCCGAAGCTGCCTTATAAGAGAACTCAAAACACGATTTTATCATCTTGACCACGGTTGAATCCTAAACCTATTTCCCTGAAGCCTTATAAATACTTGGCACTATATTCGTGTACCGTATCAATAAAGGCTTTCGGATTGGTTGGATCTACCCACTGGGTAATACCATGGCCTAAGTTCGCCACATAACCAGTTTTTTCACCGTTGGCATATGCATCATCTAACATGGCACGCGTCGCTTTCGCAATCGCTTCAGGCGAACCATACAATGTTGCTGGGTCTAAGTTGCCTTGCAATGCTGCACGGCCTGCAACTGTTTGACGCGCCACATTTAATGGCGTAGTCCAATCTAAACCAAAGGCATCTGCACCCGTTGCAATCATTGGCTCTAACCATTGACCACCACCTTTGGTAAACAAAATCACTGGAACTTTGCGTCCATCTTTTTCACGCTGTAATCCTGCCACGATTTTTTGCATGTAGTTTAGTGAAAATTCAATGTATTCACGGTGTGCTAATGCCCCACCCCAACTATCAAAGATTTGTACAGCTTGGGCACCTGCATCAATCTGCGCATTGAGATATTCAGTCACCGCCACAGCCAAACGGTCTAATAAAGCATGCAGCACTTCAGGTTGTGCATACATCATTTGTTTCGTAAAACGAAAATCTTTGCTTGAACTGCCTTCCACCATATAGGTTGCCAATGTCCAAGGACTGCCTGAGAAGCCAATCAAAGGAACTTGTCCGCCCAATGCTGAACGAATCGTAGTCACAGCATTCATGACATAATCTAGGTCTGATTTGGCATTAAACTTAGGTAAATTCAGTACATCTTGTTCGGTACGTACAGTTTTATGAAACTTCGGACCTTCACCTGCTTCAAAATACAATCCTAAACCCAACGCATCAGGTACAGTCAAAATGTCTGAAAATAAAATGGCTGCGTCTAAGTCATAACGACGCAAAGGTTGTAAAGTAACTTCACAAGCAAATTCTGTATTTTTACAAAGGGATAGGAAATCACCCGCTTTTGCACGTGTTTCACGATACTCTGGTAAATAACGGCCAGCCTGACGCATCATCCAAACCGGAGTTGCATCTACCGGTTCACGTAATAAGGCACGCAAGAAACGATCATTTTTTAAGGTCGTCATTCACTTTCCCAACTTAATTCGATATTCGCATCATCATATCAAAAAGGTTGTAAATATAATAACTTCTCAAGCATTTAAAAACCGATCATGTTGAGTGCCAAAAATGATATTTACACAAAACAACTACTGCATCTCCACTTTTTTTCTGTAATACTTAGCCAGTTTTTAATACACAGTAAATGAATAATTCTTAAGGTTGAATTACATGTTCGTTCGCACCATGCTCGCACTGAGCCTAAGTTGCATATTTGCTGGTACAGCTATTGCCGCATCTACTGCTGAACAACCATTAACGCCAAAAAAAGTGACTAATGTTGCAGTTCAGGATCCCATTGATCCGTTAGCGACTGAAGCTTCATCTGCAACTAGCCAGATTAGCGCTCAAGAACAAGAAGATCTGAACCAAGCATCGCAAACTTTAGACAGCTTGCAACAATCAGAAGATGTTAAAGCCGACATCGGTGCTGCACCTGCTACAGCGACTGCTACAACTCCAACATCAACTTCGCCTGCTGCCAAAGTTGCTTGGGGTTTAAATGACCTAAATAATGCTCAGTGGTATGACAACATTGGTAAAGGTCAATTCCCTGTTTATGCACGTGCGCATGTCATGCTCAATAATGCACATGCTTCACCGGGTGCAATTGATGGTACCAGTGGTAAAAATACCCTAAAGGCGATCGCTTCATTCCAACAAATGAATGGGTTGAAACCTACAGGGACTTTAACTAAAGAAACTTGGGATGCGCTGATTGCGAAACAAGGTTCTAAACCTGCATTCATTGAATACACATTGACTGATGCAGACTTGAAAGGTCCTTATGCAGCATCAATTCCACACGACTATGCATTACAAGCAAAAATGAAAGGCTTGTACTACACACGTGTGACTGAAATGTTAGGTGAAAAATTCCACATGGATGAAGACTTTTTGAAAAAGTTGAATCCAAAAGCGACATTTAAAAAAGCTGGTGAAAAAATCTTAGTGGCGAATATTCGTAACGAAGTTCCTGAAGATATTCACCTGATCGTTGCACATAAAGGTGCGAAACAACTTTACTTGTTTAATAGCCGCAACCAAATGATCGGTTCATTCCCGGCAACGATTGGTAGTTCAGATACACCATCGCCTACAGGTACATATAAAGTAACAGGTGTTGCACCAAACCCTTGGTACAGCTACTCACCTTCTAACTTTGTTCAAGGCAACAACAGAAAACCATTGTCTTTACCACCTGGTCCAAATGGTCCTGTTGGTAATATCTGGATTGGCTTGAGCAAAAAATCATTCGGTATTCACGGTACACCGAACCCATCTGCTATTTCTAAAACTGCGTCACACGGTTGTATTCGTTTGACCAACTGGGATGCAAATGACTTAGGTAAGAAAGTGAAATCTGGTGTGACTGTTAAATTCTTAGAATAATTTTAGTCATATTTAAAAAAAAGCCTGCTTCGTGCAGGCTTTTTTTATCGCTGTGCATTCATGAATTTTAATGTTACTGCGTAACATTAGAACCGCAATTTGACAAAAAAGGAACGATACGCGTTAAGGGCATCCACAAATGTTTGAGACAGCACTTCTTTTAATCAATAATGGTTTGCGATACTTTGAATAATTAGACGGTAGTGAACGAATTTTGTCGGTGAGGTGCACTGCACCGCAAGATTTTTACTTGCGAAGCACGCTTCTTATTTTGCCTAATGAGAAACATCGTTTCGCAAGACTACCTCTAGCCGAAGGCTATTCCCTTAATTTAATCCCTAAATGTAAGACTCCGTCGAATCGGCTAAAATCATTTTAAACGTGCAAAATATCTTTACGAAAGTAACGTCAGTGAATTAAAAAACTTTATCTCGAATGATCGTTGCATAAATAGGATGAATTGTCGCTAAAAAACTATATATCCCAATTTAGTTCAATCTTAAAATAGGTACATGTTCAATAATTAAGATAAGGATGAATGCCATGAATGCTTTTTTACATCCAAGTGAAAACCGTGGTCACGTAAAAATGGGCTGGCTTGAGTCTAAACACAGCTTCTCTTTTGGTAACTGGTATGACCCGAAATACATGGGCGTTAGTGCGCTTCGTGTAATTAATGATGACTTAATTGCAGCACATGAAGGTTTTGGTCAACACCCACATGACAACATGGAAATTTTGACCTGTGTGTTAAAAGGCACCATTACGCATAAAGACAGTATGGGCAACCATGGTGGCATTTCTGCGGGTGAATGGCAGCTCATGAGCGCAGGTACAGGTGTGCGTCATAGCGAAATGAACCAAGGTGATGAAGATGTGCATTTACTACAAATTTGGATCGTTCCAAATGAACGTGATGCTGAACCGACCTATCAACAAATTAAATGTGATCCACGTGAACAACCCAATCAATGGCATTTAATTGTCGGTCCAAATGACGATGCAGCTATGCATATTCGTCAGCAGGCGGAAGTTAAATCTGCATTTTTGACGAAAGGTCAATCTTTAGACATCCATGCAACGCAGCATATCAATTATATCCATGTTATTTCAGGTTCAGTGCAAATTGCTGAACATAAAGTTGAAGCTGGTGGTGCAATTGCGTTCTTAGAAGATAGCCAAATTGAAGCGCTTGAAGATGCTCAAGTGATTTGGTTTGATTTACCCGAAGTTAAATAACGAAAAAGCCCTCAAATGTGGGGGCTTTTTTTATGCAGCTTGGCTAAGGCGTTCACTGCGTTTATATAACCACATCAACACTAAAGACGGAATAATAAATCCAGCAGCCACCATGATGCCATGTAGGATTGAGGCATAAGGTTCAGCAAGCATGGCCACATGTTTCATTGGAGATGTCAATGGATGGAATCACTTTAAACATCTCGAAATCAAGCATTTTGAGATGTTTTTAAATGACGCTCAGTAGCTCAACATTTAGATAAAATTCATCAATCAAAGGTGTTTTTATTCTATTGCTGATGCAATCTATCTAATCAGCCTTCAGCTTCCACGCGATAAAAATGATTTTGCACAAACACGTTAAACATAGAGAAAAATAATTGCCGATCTTGTTCAGTTTGAAAGATACCCCCGAAATAGTCTCGATCTATGGTTAAAATTAAATTTAAGAATGTTGCCTGCTTGGGAACCACTCCCTTTCTTTGGCAATATGCAAAATATGCGCTGACATCTTCAAATAAAATCCACCACTCCTGTGGACTTCCAATCTGAACGCCACCTAATGAATGCTCTAGATCAAACATCGCATTGAGCAGATACTGAAAATTTTGCTGTGAACTTTGAAATTGAAATCTCGGATAATCTGTTGTTAGATTTAAATCGATCAGATGTAAATGGACGCTCCGAGCACGCTCTAATCTACGTTTAACTTTGACATATTGTTGATACCGACGTCGATCTTTTGCTGTGACCGAAGTTAAGCGCGATAAATCCATATTGTCATACAAATCACTGAGTTTTACTTCACAAGCAATTGCATTTTTAGCGGTACGCTGCGCAGCTTGAAATCGGTTCTCACCTGCTGTTTTAGTCAGTGCCAGTATCGCGTCAATAATATGCGCTTGAAAACCCATAGCACTAAGCTCCTCCGTCGTTGTCGCAGTATCTTCTAAAATGTCATGTAATACAGCGACGATTTTAGCATCAAGATGCTGCACATTTTGCATCACACGAAGTGGATGCTGAATATAGGCTTGTCCCGCTTTATCGACTTGTCCGAAATGGCGTTCAGTCGCCAAAGAAATCGCGTTTTCTAAAGTTGAAATAAAGAATCTCCCCTTCGTGGTCTTTTTTATTTTTCTCCATCATATTAACCAATGAATACAGATATTTTTAGCTTTAAGCGCGACCCGAACGACACAACTTGACTCGATAAAATGCATGTTTTCCAAGACTTCCGTGAGGTAGATCTTTTGCAAATACTTCTATGCCATTCGTACCAACATTTCCAAAGTAATTTTTTTCACCTCTTCTTTACTTTGCTGAATATGGCTGCGCATTTTCTCCAATGCCGCTATCACATTATGTCCAAGGATCAATTGTAAAATCTGTTGATGCTCTGCATAAGTGGCTTCAATTCGATAATCTTTAGAAAAGTCTAAACGGCGAATAATACGGATTTTCTCACTGACATCTCGATGCACCTTCGCCATTTCACTATTGCCAATTGCTTCAACCAATTGACAGTGAAATGCTTCATCTTGCATCGATAAAGTCTTTAAATCATGCAGATACTGCTCAAGCGGAATACACCATAAATTTACCAAGCCTTGTAAAGCCTGTTTGAGCTGGTCTGAATCCATTTTGCAAAGCTGCTCAATGGCATAGCATTCCAGCAAAATCCGTAAATCGTACAGTTCTTCGTAGGCTTTAAAATTGAGTGGCTTCACTTCCCAACCGCTACGAAAATGCACCCTCACATAACCATCTTGCTGTAAACGATATAAAGCTTGCCGTACGGGTGTGCGGCTTACTTCATACAATTCTGCAATTTCAGATTCGGTAAAACGTGCACCTGGTTTGAGCTGAAAATCAAAAATATCGTTTTTTATTTTTTGGAAAACCAGCTCAGACAAGTTGTCTGAGCTTTTCCCAACAATGGTGGTTGTGGTCATGTTTATTCCATATAAACCAGCGGTTCACCGCTATGTACCGTTTGTCCTGCACGGCAGATAATCGCTTTCACTATACCGTCATCATCGGCATAGACTGGAAGCTCCATTTTCATCGCTTCAATAATGGCTACAGTATCGCCTTTCTTCACAGACTGTCCAGCTTCGACAAAAATTTTCCAAATGTTGCCAGTCATCGACGCATTCAAGGCTGCAAATTGGCTATAGTCGGTATCATCTTGCAGGATTTCCATTTCCGCAGGTGCATCGAACTCATCTTTCCAGCGTTCAACTTCAGTTGTAAATGCCTGCTGCTGCTGTGCTTTAAATTCGGCAATACTGTCTTTCTCTGTTTCTAAAAAGGCTTGATAAGCTGCAAAATCAAACTCTGTTTCTTCAATTTTGATTTCAGCCACACCATTGGCAAAGTCAGCACGAAATTGATCAAGTTCAGCTTCGGTTACTTCATAATATTTAATTTGGTCAAAGAAGCGTAAGAACCATTGCTGATCGCCAAACTGCTTGTTCTTTTTAAACTTATTCCAAATAGGCAATGTACGGCCAATCAACTGATACCCGCCCGGTGAGTCCATGCCATAAATACACATGTACATACCACCAATACCGACAGTCCCTTCTGCAGTAAAGGTACGTGCAGGATTATATTTCGAGCTGAGCAAACGATGACGCGGATCTATTGGCACAGCACAAGGCGCGGTTAAATACACATCGCCCAAGCCTAAAATTAAGTAATTGGCATCGAAAATAATATCTTTGACTTGCTCACGGCTGTCTAAGCCATTAATGCGCTGAATGAAATCGACATTATTTGGCAACCACGGCGCTTTGGCACAAACACTTTCTTGATAACGTTCTACAGCACCTAAAGTGGCCGAATCCTCAAATGCCATCGGTAAGTGAATAATACGAGATGGAATTTTGATTTGGCTCAAATCTCCCATCTCATTTTCAAGTCCCAATAAGAACTGAATTAAATTCACTTGGCTGAAACGCAATCCATCATATTTAATCTGCAGTGAACGGACACCGGGTGAAAGCTCTAAAATGCCATCAATATTCGCTTCACGAATGAGTTGCATCAATCGATAAACACGTAAGCGTAATGCTAAGTCGAGGACATTTTCGCCATATTCCAGCAAGATATAACTGTCACCAGCCTGACGATAAATAGCTTTCGGCGCATGCGCATCTGCTTCACGCACAGCCAATACCCCTTCAGGCTTGCATTCAAAAGTTGCCACCTCTGACTTTTCAGGTGCTTGAGCAAAGCTTTGGATATCGGCAATTTGCTGAACTTCCAAGGCATTGGCTTGTTCCACACTCATCGGGTAGAAACTGATGCTGTCATCCGCCTTCAGTTGACCAATCTTCCAAAGTTCTGCTTTGGCAATCGTCACTGGGCAAACAAAGCCACCGAGGCTTGGGCCATCTTTGGCCAAAATCACTGGAAAATCACCAGTGAAGTTAATCGCCCCAATAGCATATTCACAGTCATGCACATTGGATGGATGCAAACCTGCTTCACCGCCATTTTCACGTGCCCAGCTTGGTGTCGGGCCAGTTAGGCGAATACCTAAACGGTTTGAGTTAAAGTGTACATTCCATGTTGAAGCAAAAAATTCTTCAATATATTCAGGTTTAAAGAAATCTGGTGCACCATGTGGACCATAGAGCACGCCAATTTTCCATTCTCTGCCATAGCTTGGAATACGCTCTGCTGCCAAAGCTTGCGGTGCTGCTGTTGCAACTTCCAATCCATCTAAAGGCAGGCTTGGATTAACCATTTTAATCATGTCGCCTGCGCGCAGCACTCGCCCTGCATGACCGCCAAAATTACCCAATGCAAAGGTTGAACGACTGCCTAGATATTCAGGTACATTTAGTCCGTTGCGGATTGCAAGATAAGTACGGCAACCTGATTCAACTTGTCCGAGTGCCAAAGTTTGCCCGGCTTTGATGCTGATCGGCTGCCAAAAATCGACATTCACACCATCTAGAGTCGCGCTACATGGCGCACCTGCTAAGGCTACGATGCTATCGGCATGAAATTTAAGACTTGGTCCTTGTAAGGTAAACTCAAAGCCTGCTGCCGATTTTGGATTACCCACAACTTGATTGGCCAATTGAAATGCATAATCATCCATCGGGCCTGATGGCGGTACACCGATATCCCAATAACCGACACGCCCCGGGTAGTCTTGAATCGTACTTTGTGTACCCGGTTGCAGCACTTCAATTACATTTGGCACGTATTTAAAATCATCCAGCAGACGTGTCCAGATTTGCATATTATCAAAGCGTGCATCAGACACTACGGTATGCGCATAATCCAAGTTGGTGCTGATGCCATTCAGGCGGGTTTCAGCCAAGGCTGTTTTTAGCTTGGCAATCGCACTGTCTCGATCTGCGGCATGCACAATAATTTTGGCAATCATCGGGTCAAAATATTGTGAAATTTCTGTGCCTGTAGATACCCACGTATCCACACGAATGTCTTCAGGAAAATATACATCCGTGAGTACACCCGGACTTGGCTGGAAGTTTTTCACTGGGTCTTCCGCATAAATTCGCACTTCAATGGCAGCGCCATTGGGCTGAATATTGCTGAGTTTTTCCCAGTCCAAAGCATCACCTGCTGCCACTTTGAGCATGCATTCAATCAGATCTAATCCTGTCACCATTTCAGTGACTGGATGTTCAACCTGCAAACGGGTATTCACTTCAAGGAAATACACTTCATCACGGGCAGCATCATAGATAAACTCAACTGTGCCTGCGCTGCGGTATTTCACCAATTGACCGAGCTCTACTGCAGCACGGTGCAATTTTTGACGGGTCGCTTCTGGTAAATGCGGTGCTGGTGTTTCCTCCACCACTTTTTGGTTACGGCGCTGCAATGAACAATCGCGCTCCCCAAAGGCAACGACTTGACCTAAACCATCACCAAAAATTTGTACTTCTACGTGACGGGCTTTATCGACAAAACGTTCGAGGAAAACACCTGCATCCTTAAAGAATTGCTCGCCTAGACGCTTTACACTTTCATACGCATCTTTTAATGATTGTTCATCATCACAGCGGGTTAAACCAATTCCGCCACCACCTGCGGTGCTTTTCAGCATGATTGGATAGCCAATCTCTGCAGCAGATGCGAGTGCTTCATCCAAACTTGCCAATAAACCTGTGCCTGGTGTCATGGGTACATTGGCGGCCGCAGCCAATTCACGTGCACGATGCTTCAAACCAAACTCTAAAATTTGTTCAGCCGTTGGCCCCATAAAAGCAATGTTATTTTCCTCACATGCACGGGCAAAGTCGGCACTTTCAGATAAAAAACCATAACCGGGAAATATTGCTTCAGCGCCAGTTTGTTTGGCTGCTTGAATCAATTTTTCAATACTTAAATAAGTTTCTGCAGGTTTAACACCTTCAAGTGAAACCGCTACATCTGCATCTAACACATGCTGTGCATAACGGTCGGTCTCTGAATACACGGCAACAGATTTCACACCTAATTTTTTTAGAGTACGAATCGCACGAACAGCAATTTCACCACGGTTTGCAATTAAAACTGTTTTAAACATGATTATTTCCCCGATTTTTTTAATTTGATTTTGCTGTTGTTGCTTGCAGTGATTGGATATAAGCGCGCCAGCCGCCAAATTCACTGATATTTTTTGCACCGTTTAGGCCATAAGGTTCACAAATAAAGCCTTTCACCCAACGTCCATCGGCAAGCTCGACATTGCCCATACCTAGTGGTGTTGGAATTTCGGCGACAAATTCACCAAAGCGTGCTTTTGGAATATCCCAAAGCTCGACAATAATTTTTTGACCCGCTTCCTGACGCGCTAAACCTGGTTTCGGCGGTACTGTGCCCGGCAGTGCATAGAGGGCGTAATCGGCAGAAGTCGTTGTGGTTTCAACATGCACGGCTTGGCGTGTTGTCAGTTGGAAATTGAGTGGCATACCTGTGAGATGTGCGCCTACAACAGCAACACGAAAATGCTGTGCTGATGGTGCAGAAATGACTGAAGCTGCGTCAGGCAATGTTTTAGCTACTGCACCCAGCGGTAATTGCAGGTGGTTTTGCCATTTTTCTGCAAAGTCTGCTAGAGCCGTATCGTGCCAAGCCGGCGCAATGAATGTGATTCCAAAAGGCAGCCCGTCGGCACGAAAGCCTGTAGGTACAGCGATGGCACTGAGGTCAGCTAAATTAGTAAAGTTGGTATAGGTGCCAAAGTGGCTATTATTTTCAATTGGCGCTTCTGCCATTTCAGCCAGTGTATGAATGGTTGGCGAACTTGGCACCACTAAAGCATCAAATTGCGCTAAGGTTTGCTGAATTTGGCGTGCCAAATCTTGCTTTAAATATTCGGCGTTATAAGCATCCACCGCAGTGTACTGCTGCCCTTTTTGAATAATTTCTAAAACTGTTGGATCAAAGTCATCTGCATGGCTGTCTAAAATTTCAGCTACGGCTGCCGTACGCTCTGCTACCCATGACCCTTGATACAGTTGTGCAGCCAATTTTGCAAAAGGACTGAAATCAATTTCAGTTAGTACTGCACCTAAGTTTTTTAATTCAGTTAGTGCTTGCTGAAATGCATCAGCAGATTGAGCATCGCCAAAAAATTCTAACTGTTTTGGAATGGCTAACTTTAATTGTGCGCTGAACTTTGCAGGCGCTGTTGCTGGGTTCACACGTGAATAGCTGTCGGTTACATCAAAACCTTCCATAACTTCTGCCACTGCAGTTGCATCAGCGACGGTTAAGGCAAAAATTGAAATACAATCTAAGCTCTTACAGGCAGGCAATAAGCCTGTATTTGAAAAGCGACCTTTGGTCGGCTTTAAACCGACAATATTATTGAAAGCTGCAGGGATTCGTCCTGAACCTGCAGTATCTGTACCGAGTGCAATCGGGACTAAACCACGTGCTACTACACTGCCTGAACCAGAGCTTGAACCACCGCTTACATAGTCAGGATTAACAGTATTCGGCACGGCACCAAATGGCGAACGCGTACCGACTAAACCAGTAGCGAATTGATCTAAATTGGTTTTACCTACAATGATGGCACCTGCTTGTTTTAAGCGCTGCACCACAGAGGCATCTTCAGTTTTAATGTCCGTAAATAATTTAAACGCAGCCGTCGATGCAAAGCCCACCACATCAATATTATCTTTCACTGCAATAGGCACACCAAATAAAGGTAAGGCCGTAGCATTTTCAATTTGTTTTAAAGCTTTAATCTGAGAAGTTAATTGCTCTATAGATGCAATGGAAATCCATGCTGGGTCTACGCGATCAAATTGCTCGACCAAGGCATATAAGTCTTCAAGTTGAATTGTGTTATTCGTGTAGGCCGCTTTCCATTCCGCTAAGGTCCAGCCTAAAGTTTTTATTGAGTTCATTGATGTGCTCATTCTTGTATCCAAGTTTGAATACTGTGTTGCACACATCATGCCAACTCTAATTATTATTTATTTTTCAATATCTTAATATATTTTATCAATCATTTGCCTATTTTATTTAGCCAGTACAAAAGGATAAATGTTCTATTAAGTTTCCAAGCTCCACTATTTTGGTGCATGACTTTTATAATCGTGTTTTCAATAGATTCTTTTCATTTAGATGCAGATATAAATACAGTGAACTTTCTATTTTCACTCTTTATAAGCTTTCAATTTAGATGTTTTGTATGACTTTGAACTTAGAATAAAAAGAACTGAGAAATATTTTGAATTTTATATATAGAAAAAGATACATCAATGATGGCTAAAGCAATATTGGGCTTTGAGATTGATCGGGTTGAATAGAAAAGTAGTAATAATAAAAGCTATTGATTCGCAAAATTTAGTTCAACAATCAAAACTAAAAAATGGTGCGCTCAGCGTGCATAAGAATTTAAAGTTAATATATTGTATTTTAATGATTTTTATTAAGCAATATTTGAAATATACCACTATATGTACTACTAAAATATAAAATGTCATGGGTTCGAGTCCCACGTTAAACAAGCACAAGAAATACGCCTGAATTCCCAGAAAGCCGAAACCTATCTGTCCAATGATGGATTGGCAATAAACAAAGAATAATTTCAATTCATTCAATAATTTATATTTTTTATAAAAATCAATAGTTGCAAAATAGTTGCAAGACAAACAAAAAAGATGCCCTCAGTCCGAAGACCGAGGGCATGTGTAAAATTGGACCACTTAAGAATAACGCTTGATGTTAAATACGGACTTTGCGAAGTCAATAAACGTGATAATCACCTTCGCCCAACGTTCCCAATTCTGGCCAAGATCCGCCACGAATGATTTCACGAAAGCCAATACCCATGCCTTTTTATCGGCACCTGAATCACGCTCTTTTTCCGCTGCATCCATAGCATTGACAGTCGTTTGAACGATTTCACGCCCAACACCATAAGCATCCACAATCGGAGAAAGTGCACTTGCAATAGTTAATGCAGCCATGTGTTATGCCCCTTTTTCATATTCGATTAGAACTTTGGCCACAGCTTTTGCTGCGATCCAATAGCGTGCCTGGAATGCTGCCAATTCAGCTTCATTCGAAATGAAACCTAACTCAACAATCAAACCACCGGCATTGATATAACCCAAACTCCCCCGGGCCGATTGGCTTTGATCAATCCAGCCATCATTACCACGTAAACGGCTACCCAATGCTGAAGCTACTACTGCAGATAGATCCTGTGCCAGTTTCTTGTCTTTTGGCAGAGCAATCGTTTCAATGCCATTCGCCTGTTTTGAAGTCGCTGCATTCATATGGAATTCAACCGCAACACTAGATCCTTTGATCAACTTGATGGCCGATGAAAGCGGATCATTCTGTGATCCAGTACCATCGTTTTTGACCTGGACACCAGCTTCACGCAAATAAAAAGAAACCGCATTCCTGAAATTAGTCACCAGGTCAGCTTCTTTAATTTTGCCGTTTACTGCACCAGGATCAGAATTACTATGCCCTGCTGTAACAGCCACAAAACCCAAAGACTGATGCAAACTTGGCTGATACCACTTTTTACCAAGCCACGATAAAAAGACCATAACACCACCTGTCACGTAGGCATGGTACTCAACAGGGATTACTTTAAAGTCCATCGCCCATTGCAATGCCGGAATAATGACAAGTAATAAAAAAGCTCCCAAAATTGGGAGCTTTACAGAAAGATACTTCCAGGCACTTTGTTCAATTAATTTCATTTGACACTCCAATTCGCAGCCTTATTCTTAAGCCAGTTTTCAATAAATGTACTTCCAAGAATTCCCAGAGCTGATGCAATTGCGATCAAAGCCAGTGGATGAATATCCGGAATTTGTAATAAGACCCCACCAGCCAAAACGGATGAAGCCGATCCCAAAATAGTCCGACCTAAAACAAGTCGAACAGTTAGCCTTTCCTCAGATACCAGAAGTTTGGACAGGCCAATGACAGCCCCGATCACGACAAGCATCCAAAATGTTTTTTCATGCTCCTGCATGATTCCCCCTATAAATTCGGCAATAAAAAAGAGCCTTTCAGCCCTGGTGGATCGGATGAGTAGTCATTGGACATTGTGCCCCCTAAATTTTGGTAATAAAGGTAATAAAAAAGCACCTGATGGTGCATTAAATAGCTTGTATTCTTGCTGCAAAAGTAGACCAGTTTGGGGCTGCTTTATATGCTTCAACTGACCCGGCAGGAACTTTAATAATGCAGGTTGATTTTAGTATACTAAAAGTCGTACTTGTGATTGTCGGTGGTGTTGTCGCAAAGCATGTAATCTCATTGCAACTCGTTAAGCCTTGAAAAGAGTTGTTAGTACAACTCAACAAACTTGACGGCAATAACAAAGATAAACAGGCTGTAGCACCAGCAAAAGACTGACTGCCAATTTGCAAAACACCTTCAGGAATATCAATATTCTTAATTGCTAACCACGACTGAAAACAGTTGGCTGGGATGGCAGTAATATTACTTGATAGCGTAAAGGATAGCGCAGCAGACCACCCTTCGAAAGCATATGCTTCCAACTCAACTACAGAGTTGGGAATAACCAAACTTAATGCTGATCTCCAAGACCTAAATGCTGAATTTTTAATTGAAACGCAGCTATCCGGTATCACAAGAGATAAAGCATTGACCCAACTCGAAAAAGCATTACTTTCAATTGATATTACGCCACTTTTAATGATCAGCCCTGTTGCTTTCTGCCATACTGCACCCACATTGTTTGAGGCAAATGCGTAAGCCCCAATTGAACCACTTAAATGCAACTCTACAGCGCCAATGTTGTTTGGGAAATCATTGAGTGACCCTGTGAATTGGATTACACCCCCACCAACTACCCCTGATGGTGCGTACAATTCGATTGATTTTGTTGCGGTATTCTTTTCAGCGGTGACTGTGATTTTCTCGCCACCGTTGTAATTCTCGGCACCAAAAGAGATGGTGAAATCACCATTTGCGTCCGCAACCCCTGTGTATGTTGTCATTAATCATCTACCTCGATTGTAATCACCGCACCTGGTATTGCTTTTCCTGAAATACCAGACCCATTAAATTGCATATTAGCTTTCAGCGATGTGTCCACATCAACAGTAATATTTGCAGCTGGAACTGTGTTGCCAGCAACGCCTGAATCATCTATTGATGCTGCTAAGATTAGACTTGCTGACTCAGCAAAGAATGAATGTTCAAATATTTGATATGAAGCATATCCGTCACGCACTGACCAGAGTTTTAGCGTGTGTGGCTTGTTCGGAACCAATGCAGATGCAGCAATTGTTGCGGTGTTTAATTCAATGTTAACTCCACTATCCAAAACAAAATTTTCAGAAATCAACTCATAAGAATACGTAACACCACTCTCAGCTGTCACGCCTGTATCAAAAAATCCAAGTGTTGCACCACCTGTTTGCTGCAAGCGATTTCGGTCAACCCAAGTCAAAACAATATCATTCGTTACAACGATTGTTTCTGGAAAATAATTTCCATTGAATTTCACGTTTGCCGGTGGGTATGGTCTGAATGCACGTGCGTTCATTTCAGTAGCAATTGAGCCTTCCTGCTCAAGCATGCCTGACGGAGTTGTTGTGAGCACAGAAACAAGGACTTCTTCACCAGCTACATATTCCGTTGAGTCGAAAGCTACATCACTACCACAGAAATAAAGTTTTGTGCCCATTCCCCAGTCTTGCGGCAATGAATCAAGCGCACCACGTTTCACACTCACAACACCGGTATATGCATCAACACCTTGAAAGACCATCCACTCACCCGGTGTTCCAATCCAATCACTTCCACATTTAATTAGAGTTCCGATCAGCAGCCCAGAAATCGCAGCACTATTTTTAACTGTAAAGCTTGTTGAGGTTTTTGAAATGATCTGATCAAGTTCGGCAGTGGGCTCATAGTTAATTGTCGCAGCACGAAGCCATTCCTCACCTTCTGTGCCGTCGTGCGTCATCATCACAGCATAAAGAGAATTGGATTGTGGCTGTTGAGCTACCACTCCGACTAAGCCGAAGTTATTTTCATAACTCAACTCCTCATCCACTTGACGCTGACCAAGTGCCATGACTGCTAGATAATAAGGCATCTCAAAAGGTTCGTATGGACATGCTAAAGGCGGCTGCACACCAACATCAATCGGCTCATCAATCACAATATCTGATGATAAATTACTTGAATACGGAGTGACTTCAACAAAATCAATTGATACATCAGCACCCGTGCCGAGGTTAATTTTCATTATTCGAACTGTAATTGTGCCTTGCCATTTTCGTGGCCAAGATAATTTCAAAAGGTCGTAACGGTTCCACTTTCGCGCATTGTACTCAGCAGTTGTGAAAGAGCCCTTCCATATGGGTGAAGACATTTGCTTCAACTTCCATTGAGCTACGATTGCAGCATTACGTTGATTCATAAAGTATGGAAAATCTGCATCCTGAGCATTTACACGTCCATTTAAGTTGCGAATAGACGCATTTTCAGCGATTGAAAAAGATGAATCTTTGATTGCACCACGATTGTAGTAAGTCACATTGAGTTGATTAATTGCTTCATCCGCATTTGCAACTTCAAGCGACATACTTTTAATTTTATTGACAGCAATAGTGTAAATCTCATTTTCTTCAAACCAATCATCACGAAATAAAACCATTTCATACAATCCAGTTTGACGGTTTACACGCACACCAGCCTCAATGTGTCCGCATAATTCTTCAATTGCCTCTAGGCATGATTTTTCAGTGATTGACCACGAAATACCAAGACCTTCATTCCAAATCCGATCTGCCGCTTTCATGAAATTAATATCATTTACATCAGATTCGGGCTTGCCCATTGCTGTATCATCAGTAAGAATCTCGCGAATTTTATGAATTGGATTTATATCAGGGTGTTCTGTATTTATTTGAATATAAGGCTTGGTGCTCAATCTCAACTCAAAACTCACTGAGAATGTATGAACATTTGCAATAGCGTTTAAGTCACTAAAATAATTTCCATCACAACCACCCTCAACCTCTAACACACCATCTTGCTTAACAATGATATATCCAGTAAATTCCGCCATCCAGTGTCTGGAGGTACTAATGTCATTATTTGAAAATATAGTTAAACCATCGAAATTTAGCGTAAGATCGCCCGTATATATCGCGGTTCCTCTTATCTCCCACACGTCATCTTTCTTAAAAATCCGACTTTCAAACCTTCTTAGTGCTTGACTCTTCAAATGTTTACTAAGTCTCCCCCCTATTGTGACTGTACCGATGCCGCTATTTAATAAAGACCCGTTAAAATATGTCTCCGAGTCAGTCTGACTTTTTTCA
The DNA here is from genome assembly GCF_013417925.1 of Acinetobacter sp. YH12218. Lineage (NCBI taxonomy): Bacteria > Pseudomonadati > Pseudomonadota > Gammaproteobacteria > Moraxellales > Moraxellaceae > Acinetobacter > Acinetobacter sp. YH12218. Next base: position 32,212 of record NZ_VPDB01000019.1, on the reverse strand, counting down.
CCATCAAACTCTGTATAATGTGTAGATGGGATGTAAAGTCTTGGCAAAACGGCAGACTCAAAAGCCGCCGCATTAATCCATATTGCCCCAATCTCACAAACAATTACACCATCCCCCCGAACCTTGTACCACTGTTCACGCCCATCATTTCTAACTCGCGTACGCTTCACCCAAAGCAACATCTCTTTCATGTAGCCTGAGTTGCCGACGTAAAAACCTTTTCCCGGCACAATTCCATCTTCATACTCATCTGCGAGATCTTGAAGCTCTTCATCAGTCATGCCTTGAAATTGACTAGCTAATTCACTACCACTAAATGAAATGTAGGATTGATAAGGATATGCTGAAGCTGGCAATGAAATTGAATTCATGTACTTTGTGTATGCAGAGTCAACAGTTTGAATCTTTGAACCATGCTTTATATTGAGCACACCACTCACACCACCTTCGTTTTCACCGTACAGGTTTGGCAGGTGGAGGTAGCAAAGCTCCCCATTAGTCCCCATGGGTACACGTTTTCCAGTCTCCCATCCTCGTTTATCAAAATTTATCCCAAGAACTTTTTCAATCGGATTGCCAATAAATAAAAGGAAATTTGCAAAATAACGATATCCAACGACCTGCTTACTGCTTCCGCCCATTTTTTACATACTCCACAACTTGCTGCGCCATCGCATCATTGGTTTTTTCGACCGTTTTGAGATCAATGCCGTTCTTTAAAAAATCCTGCCAATCCCAACCTTGAGCCAAAAAAAATGCCCGCGATCCGCGAGCACACATTTTGGCTTTCCGTAAATCCGAGATATAAATTTTCATTTTCCACCTTTGCTTTTGATTGCAGTGGTTTTTTGACCCCAAATATGCGTGATGTTTCCATACATGTGTGGACTGCCTGCGATATCACTAAATGAAGTACCTTCATCTGCAATTGTTCCATCAAGCTGATTTGCAGAAGCACTATTCTTTTTTTGCATTTTCCGCATGTTGTAATAGCTGTATGCTGCTGTTGCAACCATCAGCGCAAGCATTGCGTATATCACCCATGGTGCAATAACCATAAAGCCCCCTTATTTAATCAGCTGCGTATATATTGGGTTTTGACTTGGAATAAATGGATGCCCTGCAAAATTCAGGCTGTTATTGAGTTTTTCATGACAGGTTTTTAGTGACTGATCGCAACCCGGTGCAACACGTACCACATCACCAACTTTTAAGCCTATATGTTGACGATATAGCGATAGAGAATTACCACCGCCCGCCGTGATTGTGGTGTAAACACCATCTTTCACTAACAGGCCTAAATTCACCCATCCAGCAGGATATGCTTTGGTTTCCATGACTGGTGCACCATCTTCATAAGTAGGATTGCCTTGACCGTCTAAAACAGGTTGACCTAGTTCATCTAAAACAGGGATTTGCTCAAAAATCGGATTACCTTCTTCATTAATCATTTGTGTAGGCACAACAGCAAAGCTCACTGTCAAGTCATTGATCGCAGTCACTGTGACTTCAAAAGACCATTTATTAAAATTCAGACCACACCAGCGGTCGTAAATCGAGTTTGGACACGAGGATTGAAACTTACGCGTCAAAATATTGCGATTTAAGTACGATTCACCTGTTTCACATACCAGTGTCAGCGTGTCTGCATCTTCATCAAATTTCGGCTGCGTCACACGGCCTTTATGCAGTACCAGCGTTTCGTTTTGATATAGCTCAAGGATTGTGACGGTTACACCGCCATAAAAGATTTTCCCTGCAAACACTGCAGCAAGGTTTTCACCTTCCGCATTTAATAAGCTCATTTGCGGAAGTGTCACTTCGGTATCACACTTATCAATGCTTTCATCTTCAATCGCAGTGCGTGAAAGACCGCGAATTGGTAGATATTCAATACCTGCGTGTGTGATTACTTTACGCTGATTGGTGAAATACCACGTGCGAGTACCGTGCTTAAATTGATAAAGTTCTGCTCTCGTTTTCATGATGAAAGCTCCACAATTGGCACTGTGACTTGCGTTTTATGTGCGCCTAAAAATTGAAATTCGATTTGGTCCGCATCAAGCCGATGCAGGCCTAAATAGCAAATGGTTTGGATGTTGCTGCGTTGAGCATTGATTGCTGGCGATACAGTGAGTGAACCGCCTGTTTTTGCAGTAATCGTGTGCGCTGTCCAAGTGCCATCTTTGCGTTTCACAGTAATGTGTTTTCGATCCGCTTCAAGCAAATACTTTGTATTTGTACTGAGTGAAGTTGTAATGTTGCCAGTATTGAGAATATTCAAATGCTTCTCATATAACGGCATCCAAAATGCCTGAAAACGCCCCATTCGACGAAACAAAAACTTGCGATACTCTGTGTATTGGTTCCAGTCACGTAGTAACGACTTAAATGGTTTTAAATATCGTGGCTTGGCCCAATGTGTAAAATCCTGAAAGCCACCAACATCACCATCAACAATGTTTTGATGTTGCGTCAGTGTCATTTCTAATGAGCTGCCATCCAACAATAACGGCTTGAAGTAAATATCATCACCAAGGAATTGCTCAGGCATATCAGCTTCAAATTCAGGTGAATCTTCTGCAATCACGCGAAAAACTACACTTGAGCTAGACCAAAATCCGCCCGTATTAATTGAAGCATCGCCATCAATAATGCAGATCCGTAGCGGCATGATTGCTGCATTGGTTGCTGTCACATTGGCTGCAAGTCGGAAGCCATCCTGATACTCAGTAATCAATTTTTGAATGATTTCTTGCGTTTCAGGATCTCGAATTTCTTCTTGCACAATGATGTAACGACCAATGCTCACAATCTCAGCAACTTGAGGGCCTTCAGAACTTTCAAGCAAAATAAAACCGACTCTAAGGTCGGCTTGGTGTGCTGTTGTGTCCATGATAATGAAGTCGCTATCTTCAAGATTTGGAATAATCTGTCGAAACTGTGGCAGCGGAATACCCCACTGTTTACGCAAATTTGCATAGAGCATATGGAACATGTCACCCATGGCTTTACGCATGTTCACATAATTAAAGCTCAAGACTTGACGTGGTGCATCACGCTGAATGTATCGAATTTCACTACCATCAAACGATTCATGCACCTCGGTTTTAAACTCAAGACGTTCGGTAGAATCAAGCAGAGGGCAATTTGTTAATACGTGTACTTCGCCATATTTGGTTTGTATTTTCATTTTGTCCTCAAAAATAACCCTGAGTTAAACACCCAAGGCTGAACGGTTTCGTTTAAAGAACTTCACAAAAGCTTTTGTACCGTCAGGACTGAATAAGTAATCACTCAGACTTTCACGCTCATCAACAATAACGAAGTTCGGGTTTAGGTTTACTTGGGATTGACCACTTGAGTTTTGGGCTTGGGAAAGATAGTTAGTCAAATCCTTATTTTGTTGAGGGTTCAACACACGTTCACCACCGTCCAGCAGCCAAGTACCCTCTTTCGGAATGTTATCGATACCATCGTGGGCCATACCTGTAATATTTACCGACCTAATGCTTGCAGCTTGGGCAACCTGTAATGCTGCCGCTGCCGCTCCAATTGCGGGCGCAATATACGGGCCAATATAAGGCGTCCCAACAACAGCATCATAAGCTTTTGAATAAGCAGCTGGGATGTTTAGCATTGCTTGCGCAACAGCAAAAGCTTTTTGTGCAGCAAATAATACGGCGTACGTTTTAGAGTTTTCATCAACTAGGCTTGCAAAACCTCCAAGCATACCCTCCATATAACTAGCAGTTGATTTAGCTTGAAGTTGCAACCTTGCGTTCTGATATTCTTCTTCAGTAATCAGCATCTGAGCACGTGCTTCAGCAAGCAGATCCATATCTTCTTGGTATGGCGATTTATCCAAGCCCATCATGGACTTGTAGTCTCCCCATACCTGTTCACGCTCAGCGTTTGATTCTAAACCTTGATTGAAGTTTGCCTCTTTAACAAGGCTCTGTTTCATCTCAGGTGAATATTCAGCAGTATTGAGAATCTCCTCTCGTATTAATGCGTAATATTCTTTGGCGTAGTCAGCAGCTGATATCCAGTGTCGTTTTGCTTCGAGCAGTTGCTTAGATTGAGCAATCCTAATTTTTTCAATTTCAGCATTACTCTTATCAGCCAATGATTTTAAAGCTTGCTCTTTAAGCTCATCATTCATTTGAGAATCCAATTGAATTCTTAATGAATTAATTTTCACTTGCCGGTCAAGTTTTTCCGTCGCAGTCTCTTGCCATTCATTTAGATCAGCAGCAAGTATTTCAATATAAAGTTGCTTTTCAAGGCTTGCTCTCTGCGTAGCATTTTGAATAAAGCCACTTGTATCACCTACACTAAATTTGGCTTTTCGTATCTCCTCAATCTTAGCAGCTAAGTCTTTTTCAATCTGCATCTCACGAGTTGCGAATTCATACGCAATTCGCTCACGTGCATTAGCCTGCTGCTCCTTCAAACGCTCTGCCTCTTTAGCATCTTTAGCCTGTTGCGACAGGGCTGCTTTTGATGACTTGGCAGAATTACTCGCTGCTGCTTGAGCGGCTTTTTGACGAGCCTCACGCTGTTTATCTACAGCATCAAGCTGGTCAAGCATTTTCTTTTGCTCAATCGTTACACCCTTAAAACCATTCTTGGCATTCTCATTATAAACTTCTGTCCATCGAGCAGCAGATTGACTTGACTTCCCTTGCTTTTCAAATGCGTTCTGCAGTTTTGCCGAAAAAACATCAGAACTTAATTTCGTGTTTACTTCATTCAGAGCAGAAGCTAAATTGCGCACACCTGTTGCTGCATTATGGCCAGCATTTGCAGTTCCGTTTAGCTCCCCAGATAATTGTGCAATAAAATCTTTTTGAGTTTTTGCTTCAGTGCCGGCCTCATAAACAGCTTTTGCAAAATTTGCCGTTTTGTCTTTTGCATCTTGCGATACCCTGCTTGAGTTCTGAACAGAAGTATTGAATGCATCCAAATCACCAGTTTTCTTATATTCAGCAAATAACTTTGATAACTCAACTTGAGATTCAGTAACAATTTCCCCCATATTGCCCATATTACTGGCATAAACCATGAGTTCAGCAGATGCCTTTCGGTATGCCTCATTAAGCTCTTCTAGCTTCTGGCGTTCTGCAGCCATTTGGGCGTCACGCTGAATACCATTTAGTTCACGGTATTTAACAATTGCATCACCCACAGCCTCATTGTTTTCACGCAACGACTTAGTTGATTCATTTGAGTTATTGCTTAAATACATATACCCAGCGGCCAGCGCAGTCACACCGATAGTGATTGCACCAATCGGCCCGCCTACTAAAGCCAACGCCCTTGAACTTGCTGTGCGTGCTGCAGTAAGTTCAGATTCTGCAGCTACTTGCGTTGCCACAGCAGCAGCCGATTGCTTCATCGCTATGTTGTGTGCAATTTCTGCTTGGGTTAGACGCATTGTTGCTGCAGCACGTTCTTGACGTGTTGTTGCCGAATTCATTTCCGCTCGTGCAAGATTAAGTTCCGTTAGTGTTTGTGCAGCAGCTTGACGGCTTCGCTGAACCTCTAATGCCAATAGACGAGCTTGACTAGCAGCCTCTGCTTCTGCAGCAGCTGCTCTGGCTGTAGATGCGATTATAGCTTCACGAACAGCGACGGATTGTTCAGCAATTCGTTTTGTCAAATAGGCCACACCACCCAACATCGCAACATTTGCAACAGTTTCTAAATTTCCAGCTAAAATGCCCAATGCTCCAGCCATCATTCCAGTCGCAGAAGTTGATTCGTTTGCTTTACCTAAATAATCAGTCACAGCATTTGATAGCACTGTAAATCCATCAGCAAGACTATTCTCCATACTGTTGGCCAGCGCTTCACTTTTTTCACGGCTTGCATCAAGTGCATTATTTAAATCTTTTGTGCTTAATTTTCCAGCATTACCCATAGACAAAATATCAGCTTCAGATTTATTTAAACTCTTTGATAAATCTCCAACAATACTTGGAACAGCAGACAAGATTGAAATCCAAGCATCACCTGAAACTTTGCCGCTATAGATGCTTTTCATATAAGCATCAGTTGCACTGGCTGCTTTATCTGCAGCCGTTGCATTATGCGTAAATGAAAATGACAGACTATCTGTAATACGCAAAGAGCGCTCTGTCGTTTCACCATAAGCCTTTAAAGCACCACCAACATCTAAATAAACCTGCTGCGCCTCTTTTAAAGGACGGTATGTGGTATTTGCGGTTTGCAAAAGATGTTCTTGAACTTGGTTATATTCTTGCTGACTACTGGTTGCATTGCGGATCTGCGCTGCCATCTGGGTATATTCATCTGCCATGCTGATCACTGAACCAACAGTAAAGCCTGCCAGTGCTGTAACCCCTAAACCTTTGATCATTTCAATCGCAGAACCCGCGCTGTTTTCAATACGTTTAGATTCGCGCTCTGCAGTATCACCGGCCTTTTTCATTGGCTCGGTAAAACCAGCTGTTTTGGCAATTAAATCCAGCGTTAATGTTCCAAGCTTAGTAGCCATATGTTTTCCTCTAGGCGTAAAAAAACCGCCTAGATGGCGGTTTATATTTATAAAGTAGCAAATTAGTTATTTTGCATAACTAATACAGTGTTTTTGCCAAAGTTCATTGAATTGAGCCACAGGGATATCACCGTCCATAATCACAATTTGCTCACTTGCAGCTATATATTTTTTAAATCCAGTAAATGCTCCAAATCCATTTTTTGCATTAACTTCACCACAATACGCAACCTCATTTCTAAACTTTGCCGAGTCTGCATCTTTGAGAAATTGCTGAACTCTTTCTCGCCCCAGTCTATTAACTTTTATCTCAGTCATTTCAGCTTTTGCTTTAGCTTTTTCAGCCTCTGACTTCCCACAACCAACTAAACCCACAACAAATGCTAATAAAATAATTTTCTTCATGCTAAACCTTTAAACCAATTTCATATATTTTGCCGAATTTGCCACTCTTGATGGCATATCTAATTTCAAACCATAAAAATCCCTGCAAATGCAGGGTTTAATAAAATCATTTAATTTAAAAATTATAACGTAGACCAGCTTTATAAGTTACACCATCATAGTCACCGATGTAGTTTGAACTATAGTCATAATCTATTCCACCGTGCCAAGAACAAGTCCCAGATCCAGTACTATCACTCCAAGTACCATCATTACAGCGGGTTTCTTTTTCACCTGTAATATTGAAGGACCACTTATAACCAATACCTGTATAGAGTGAAAAATTCGGCGTAAATGTATAACCTGCTTCCAACCCAATAGGGATAGTCCAATATGAAGACGTATCAAACCCATCAGCATCTAAAACGCTAAATCCTGTACCAAGCGTACCTAAAGCATAAAATCCATTTAAGTTGATAAAGTTTAAATGCCCGCCAAATGAAAACTCATAAGCCTTACCGTCATATTCATTATTCTGCTGATATTCAAACTTCCCCCATACACCATTTTTATGTGGTGAAGATGAATACCCTATACCAAAACCTGTCAAATCTTCTTCTATATTATTTTCAAACTTAGCTTTTTGTGCTGAATACTCCAACATTAGCGAATGATTAAGCTCTGCTTCATTTTTATATTTTGCAGGCTGTAAAGGTTGAAACTTAGTTTCTTCAATTGGAGTAACCTCATTACCTAAAGGAATTGGTGCACCTTGTTGAATAATTAAAGGCCGATCTGCATGTGAAAAAGCTGATATAAAAAGACCAATTGCTAAAATACTTTTTTTCATATTACCCCCTGTTTTATTCACATGAATCTAACAAAGAGAACACAAAAAAGCCATCCTTAAGGATGGCTAATTCAGAAAACTAATTTTATTACACACCGCGCCAATTCAATCTACCTAAAATTGGCAACAGATCCGCATCCAGCTCTAAACTTTCCCCCAATCGCTCCAGCGACCTAGAAAAAAGCTCTAATTCCTGAATAATCGTTTGGCAGTCTTTTTTCACTACATCTAGCTGCGCCCGACGGATCATGGTGTATTGATCGGCACGTCGTACAATCAAAGTACCGTCCTTTTGATTCTCAACAAAATAATGACCTTCCGCTTTAGGCAAATACAAATCATTGCCTGTCTGTCGGTACGGTGTTTTTTGCTGTACCGCAGGTGCTGCACTTTCTTGCGGTTTAAAATAACTGTCTTCCAAACGCTCAAATACATCCCAGGCATGGTCGGTATCTAGCATTTTGGCATGACGTGCAGCACCACGTTCAGTCCAAAGAATTAAATGAGAAATCATATTTGAAAGCAACCCTCTGAATGAGGGTTGCTTCTTAAACTCTCTTAATTCATCGCCTTCCAGTTTGAAGTAATGTTTTCCTTCAATGAAGCGACCTAAATTTCGGTTGTAATTTTGGTTAATATTTTTAACCTCAACACCATATAACTTTGCAAGTTGTGTAGTCGACACAACTGGAATATTTTTAAAACGGATAACTTGATTTTGAGATGCAGAATTTTTTGTACTCATGATGAATACTCCTGTTGATATAGGAACAATCACCACCAAAACTGAGTCCAAGCAATTTGGGTGGCGGATTAAGCAGGATTGGACTTACCAGTCAACAGGGGCTGGCGCACCGAAGTGCTCCCACCTAACCCACCATAGCGGGTGCTTTTCTGCAAGGTGCAGAAAGCTATAGGCAATAAAAAACCGCGAAAGCGGTCATTTTGACCTGTTGACAAAATTGGAGTCCAATCCAAACACTAGATTTTGCTAGTGCCTTTTTAAAGTAGCTTGGATTGAACATCTTGTCAATTTCATTTCGGGTTTTTGCCAATATACAGCAAAATCTAAGTTTAGTTAATATTTTTGGATAAAATTAAGTTAACTTAATATTTAGGGTGTAAAAAACCCTGCAAATGCAGGGTTTTTGTTACTTATGAAGCTTTTCGCATTCGAGAATCCTTAAGTACTTGTTGCATGTCACCTTGTAAAACATTACGCATACTTGGCATATTGTTACATGCTTTAGTAATTACTTTTGCTACCAAGTCATTAACATCTTTTTCTTGTGATTTTGTTAAATGAACATGCCTTTGCAAAGATAAGACTTTCATATTTACCACCCATTTAAGCAGACATTTGTTTACGTCGGAAAGCAAGCCAACGCTTGCCTTCAAATTCGACCGCTAAACCAGATTTCTCTAATTCTGTTTTGATTCCTTCAGCTGCATCATGCATTAACTGAAGGAACTGTTGACTGTAATCGGTTCGTGCGTAGATTTTAGTAGCACTACCAGGAACATTAGAATGTTGCAAGAAATTTTGAACTAAAAAGATCAAATATTCAGCATATTTTGAATCATAAGCTGAATCTAGCAAACTATCAAGTTCAGGACTTATATAAATATCAAAAATCTTTACAGTTACTTCACGACCACGACGATGATAGCCTACAGATGCAATTATGCTCGGTGTACTGCATTCATTTTCTCGTATCCCAATATAAGTCGTTAAACTTTCGCGATTTAAATAATCCCCATAAGCCTTACTAGCTTGTATATGTTCAAAAAATTGCTCATTAAGCTCAATGAGTTCATCGTCAAGATTTAATGCAATTCCGTTATCAATCCAAACACGCGCTGTCGCTTTTAAAGACTCTTCATCAAAATGTAAAATTTCCAAACTTGCCCCTCAAATTATATTATTTTGCTTACAAACAATAACAAAATCTAAAATCTTTATAAAGTGATTAAAAGCCTTGGTTAACTTCAGTAAAAAAGAAACCAAGTTAACTTGATTTCTTTTTGATCGCTTTCATACGTTCTTCTTCAAAAGACGTTTCTGGTACATCTTCATGCGGCATATAGGCCAAAGCAGAAACACTTTCAGGATCTTTCACTTTAAACATCGTGTAGTGTGCCATCCAGTTACCAAAACCTTGCTCTATTCTGCGACCAAAAAACAAAGAGCCTCTTTTTTTACGAAAGGCTCTCCATATTTGAAGCTCAGCATTATCTAAGTTTCGCTTTGCGTCTCTGATCGTGTTTCCACCGATTCCGCAGCTGACGAGTTCGCACCAGAATTCATTTTCTTCAAGTGCTTGATCTGCTGCTTTCCCGTAAAATCATTGACCGCTTCAGATGCTTTATACATCGCATCAATAATGGCTGGAACAGGTTTACCTACACTTTCAAGCGTTGGAAAACACGGTTCATTTGTATCTGCATTATAAATAGTTTTTTGCACACGAAGCTTATGCAGATCTGCCATAAGCATATCTGTTAGATCTTTCCCGCGAGTCAAATCTACCGCTTCATCAAAGCTTAAAAGTTTTACAGCGATATCAGCTGTGTAGTCTTTACCATCAATGGTAAATACAATTTCTTTAGGCACCAACTCCGTAGAAATTTTCTCCGAAAGCCCTAATAGATCAGTTGAGGTTAATTTAGTCATTATGGCTACACCTTAAATTGATCAATCACTTCAGTTTGGCGCTTCATTGGAATCGTGTGATTCACCATTGCATCTACAGCAAACACTGGCGAGCCTTTTCGCAAGATTGCTTCAAAACTTGACCAAGTTCGTGTTTCAGGAAGCTCAATATCACTGCCAGTTAATGTTGGCTCTGCAATACCATCCGACCAACCCACATATACTTCTACTTTTTCCTTAGCCGCCGCCAATTCAAGCAATTTCATATGTGAACCATTTTTCGGATCAGTATCAATTTGAATAGAACCTTCACCCGGTGTCACCAAACCATACTCAGAAGTTTTTGTACTGGTTTCTTCCAAGCAAGTCGTGTCAACTTCTGATGCGCTATCATCACCAAGTACCAAAGCTTTAATACAACCCATTTTGGTTAATGTCGGTACAGTGCCATGGACGATCCACACTGCTGTACCATTAGATAAAACACCTTTCTTTTGTGCTGCCATGAGTAGCTACTCCTCAAATTTTTGGCATAAAAAAACCACCTTTCGGTGGTATATAAAACAAATTAATTAATGACTCATACGCCCGACCAGTAACTCATATCCCAGCCGCGGCCAAACAGTTTTGTTTCATAATCTTCATTATCTGGATGCTTTCCTTGATAGAAAAAACCTATTTTTTCTAACACTTTTACTGCACGTGAACGAATTTCTTCAGCTTCTTGAATATCGTCATGCCAAACCGAAAATTGATACTGATTATTATCATTCACTGCACCACAATCTATAGCATGTTCAGGATCGGAACCGATTCCCTGAAAAACGATATATGGAACAGGTGTATCCAAGTCTGCAGTATTCGGAAAAATACGCACACCCAGTAATGGCCCCAAAATATCATCCGCCTTAAGCGCTCGTGAAATTTCAACCGTCATGATGCTAACTCCTTATCCAGCTCTGCATTAAACACTTCAGCAAATTTGGTTGTCACGGCATTAAAATTATTAAAAAATGCAATTCGCATAAAAGGAATGGCAGGCTGATATTTAGTTCCAAACTCTATATAACGCCAGTGCCGAGTATCTCCACCGCTCAACCCAGCTGTGCTGATTGAATGCTGGTTTTGACTTGCACCTCCTCTAATACCAACGCGCATTTTAATATCGTTAGCACTTTGAGTTTTCCCTGCCTGAACTGCAATATTTTTATGAATCATTGCGACAGTTTCAGGGTCATCAATTGACTTTGCATTTGTACGAGCCGCATCTCTTACAATATTCATTGCTTTACGGGCTGCTTTACGTGCAATAGATTTTGCTTTTTTAGGATTGGCCAATCGATCTAATTTAGACTTAACCTCATCCAATCCTTTCATTTTAAATTCAACTGACATATCACCCGCCTTAGGCGTGCTCTGTACCCTGAGAAAGTAAAAAAGTCATGTATTCGTTGCCGCTATTGTTGTCTTCTAAGGCTTGGCTATCAATTGCGTAAATTTGGTCCTTATAAACAACGCGCATAGTCGTATTAATATCTTTACGATAACGCAGTTTTAAGCGGCCAACGACTTTGGATTGATTCGCCTGTGCCGCAATCAAATCCTTGCCGGACAGATGCGTCACTTTAGCCCAGAGTTTTTTGTATTCAGTCCAAACTACAGGGATCGGATAGCCATCTGCATCACGATCAGGCCCTTTTTGTTGAATCATCACACGATGGCGTAATTCACTTGCTAAATTCATAATCTAGCCATCCAAATATCCGGATAATGAAGATTCATTATCCTCATCATCTTGTATAAGCTCAGCAATCAGATCGTTATTTTGATCAACAATTTGCGCCAAAACTTTGTTTTGCTCAGCGTGGCTGTTGATCAATGCTGTGATCTGCTGACTTTGGTTGTTTATTGTTTCCAACATTTGATGCACCAAGCTGCTGCAGCAGTTTTTGCATTCGTAGCTTTGCGCGCTGGGTGTGTTTTCTGATCCACTCACGTCGTGCCTCACATCCTGAACAAGTCATATTATTTATTCCAAGCAAGCCAAGCCAATTCAATGGCTGGCACCTCAAATACGCCATTTCGACGTATAAAAAGGCGCTCACCATAAATGAAAACTAAATTGGTATATTGCGGTGTTTGTTTTACGAAGTTAATGAATTCATCCATCTAAACCACCAATGGTAGGTAATAGGGAGACAATAAATCCTTCACCGGTTGCGGCAAAAAACCATCATTTGAAGGCGTGTCTTTATTTACTCCACGATGTTCATCGAAATAACCACACATCATCAGAATAGCGCGCTGCTGAATCTTATTTTCAGCATCATATTTCGTCAGCACATGATCTTTTACAGCTTGCTCTGCACTGTCCATAATGGATTGCAGGTCTAAAGCCACAATATCGTCATCGTCATAGCGAAGATGACGAGCCACGTCATTCACTGTTAGCGCCATCACCTTCTCCATTTGATTTGCCAGAACCCGAAGCAAAGGGATCATCTTTCGAATCACGTTTTGAAATTGCTTCAAGTGAATAGTTTTGCTGCTGCATGTATGGCGTATCACCGCCAGTTTTAGATTCGTAATTGAATACTGCCCGCGCTTCGTTTGGTGCAAAAATACCGCGCTGCACGCCAAGCGAATAAAAGTTCATTTGCGACATACTGTCCATGCGAAGCAAAGTTGAAAGATCAAGAAATACTTCATAGCCTTTAGCTTTTAAGTCAAAAGCTGCATCAAAGCAGTTTTCAATCGCTTCAATCGGACTTTGCAAACAACTGTTCAGGTAGATCCGTTCCATGTCTTCAACTTTTTGCCCTTGTGGAATACTGCCAATGCCAATTTTCCAAGGCGGGACATTAAAGACAGAACAGCAAATTTCAGCAGACCATTTATGTTGTTCAATCATTTGCGCATCTGCAGCTGGCATAGACATCGCAATGTATTTCACATCACCACCAAGTACTGCAGTTTTCCCAATATTTTCGCCCGAATAATTTTGTTCCCAGCCTTCTTTGATGCGCTTTGCATCTTCTTCTTCAATTTTTCCTGGCATTGTCAAAATGCCACTTGGTCGACCGTTATTACCAAAGAATTTGGCACCATATTTTTGAATAGCCGTCCCTTGCGAAGCTGATAAACCACAAGCGACCAAAGGGCTAATTCCAACCAGCGGATGATACAAACAGTTCCAACGGTCATGAACGATTTCAGAAGCAGGTAAGATGATTGATTCTGTTTGTTTGGCCAACTTATCAATGCCAATCCGGTAGAACACATCACCCTCATCACTGACCAAAGGCGTCACATTGTCAGGATTTAATACAATGAGCTGCTCTACATCACCTTTAAAATTTCGCAGCTTGAGCACATAAGTATTGCCGCGGGTTTCTTTGGAAATGATGTAATACTCAAGAAACTGCTGCATGGTTTGAAAATGATTCGGCTTTTCAAAGAATGGTAGGTTTTCGTCCTTGGTTTTGACCCAAACCCCATTTTCTTTTTTGCGTAATTCTAAAGGCAGCTTGCCAATATCTTTTGAAATGATAGAAATGCAGGCAAAAACAGCATGAAATGAAAGCTGGTCTTCACGATTTAGCTCTATATTTCGCTGCCAAGCACCAGTGAAAGGTTCAAAAATTTTAGTCCACCCACCGTTATTAACTGTAGAGAAAGACTTTTTGCGAAACATCTTGCTAAAAAGACCCATTTTTTCAACCTCAGTTAACCACTACTTGCGCGACACTTCCGAAATCATCAATTACTGGTGATCCATTCAGATTCAATAAAGTTATATTTTCAGAAGAATCAACAGATGGCTTCAATTTAATTTCTTTGGCAAAACCCAATGCTATGAGAACTTTTCCCTCATGATCCTGGACTATTGCCTTTTGCCCTTTTTTACCAAGTGGTGCATCTTTTAAATATTTGATTTCCACTTCATCACCTTTTTAGTAATTAAAAAAGGTAGCTATTTCTAGCTACCTTCAACCAAAATTTAAATATGATTTACTGCAAGGTTTGGCCCGAATAATCAATCCAAGCTGCCGCTAAAGCATGACGCTTTTTCCAACGGATGTAACGTTCAGCACGAACAGCAACCATGTTTTGCTGCCATAAATTCAGAGAAACGTCATCTGTTCCATCGTTATAATCCAGAGTCGCTTCTGAAGAAATTGAAAGATCAATACCACCATTATCCGCAAGTAAGATTTCCGATGGTTTAATTAATGCAATAATTGAACCTGCAGATTCAGATTCAACAACCGGTAAACCTTTCAAGGTTTTTTCACCGACTGGCGCATCCATACCACGGTAAACAGGGTTCCCTAAAGCATCAATCAGATCAGACATAAAGCTAGCCATTGTCTCACTCATGATGTAGTAACATCCCGTCAACGAAACATTACCCGCAATAAACTGACCGCGCAGTTTACGCAGATCTGAACGGAAGTTATCTATTGTCAAACCTGCAGCCGTGATCGGAGTGACACCATGTAAAATAGACGCAGGGCTTTCAATAGTCTCTGCTTTTGCTGGTAGTAAGAATTGAGCATCCGAAAAACCAGTAATGGAATCCGATAGATCCTGCATGACCATTGCATCTACTTTAGGATCTGAAAACTTACCTAATTCATCTGAAAATGGCACGATGCCTGCGATTTTAGCGAAAGATAAGGAAGTTTTACCAATGACTAAATTAGTAACTGGTTTTTTCTTACCTTCACCTACCCAGTTCACAATACTGCCGCTAGTTTTAGTTGGAACGGTAATATTAAATGGCACTTCACGGAAGCCTTTAATACGCCCAATAATTGTTTGAGGACGCATAACATCCATAAAGTCATTTACTAAGTTCTGAGTTTGTATTAGCGCTGAATACTCATCACTTGATGTTGTTCCCGCAACCGCTTTTGCAACATTTTGAACAATTTCTGGAGCATTCCAAGATTTCAATAAATCGCTAGCACTTACATATTCACTATGATTTTTAGCAAGTTGTTGCGATGCCACTTTTGCACGGACAATCATCGCTATACCGTGACCTTTAGGCAAATTGCTTTCAGTTTTAACCACCGTTTTACCTTGGGTTGAGTTCAACCCTTTTTCAGAAGTACTACCGTCAACAGGCGTTGTGGTGTCAGCTAATGCAGCCTGTGATTTCTGAATAGCTTCAAGACGGTCCTGATTTTTTTGCATCACAGCAATTTCATCCTGAAGACCTTTAATTTCAGCTTCAGTTGCTTCATCCGGCGTAACGCCCTTTGAAATTGATGCACCTGATTTCACAACAATTTGGTCTTGATGTGACTTAATATTTGCCTTTAATTTTGCAATCTGTTCAGCAAGTTTCATACGAGTTTTACTCCAAAAGATTTTGATGTTTCAGCCAATTTCACGACCAAATGTTTTGATTCAGGCTGCGTGACTACGGGCGGTTTACACGGCAGAGTTTTTTCCTGCTGCTCAGTATTTTGTTTAGTTGTCTGATCGGGATGGCAGAGTGTCTTAATGCCAGTGATTGTTGCTTCCTGATTCGCAGGAATCGTAACTGCCGATAATTCATACCAATCCCATTTAATGAATTTATAGCCCCAAGTGCCTTGAATATCCGCAACTTCAAGACCTCGGAATCCAATTGAAAGACCGCGCACAAGCCCGGTTTTAATACTGTCCCATGCTTCCTGCAGGCGCTTCTTCAAGTCATCTGATTCAACTTCATCTGGTTTCACAAGCTGAATAACTACTTTGATTCCTTCATCCGTTACTTGAGCTTCAGTTACATTTCCAATTGGCTGACGTTTGTCGTGCTGCCACAAAAAAGGCACTGGCAACGTGAATTGTGCACCTTTAGGTTCCACAACATCATCAACACGGTCAGGTGTCGGTGTCGTTGCAATTCCTTCAAGCTTCCACTCTTCATCATTGACTGATTTGACTTCGAGTAAGCTGTAAGCAAGCTTCATCGCTTTTCTACTCCTTGGTTTTACTTCGCTTTAAGCCTGCTTGAAGTGCTTCTAACTTTTCACAAGCCAAAAAAAATCGCTCATCAATGTGAGCGATTTCTTTATCTGATTTACCTGTCGTTGTGCAGGCTCCTAAATGATTTTGTATTGCCAGCTGGTGACGAATTTCCTGTCGAATATTTTGATTTCTTGTCATACAAAAAATACCCCATAACTTTGCGCTGCAGCCTCTGGGTTTGCTGACATCAGCGCTACCGCGTTAAATGTCGCTATTAACGGATCAATTTTACCTTTGCCTGATTCCTGCTTGCGAATCGTCATTGCATTACCCTGATAAACACCCTTCGCATTGCCAACGCACCAGTTCATCATGCGCTGTCCAGCATGCAGAAACTTTCCTTCAGCAACTTTTCGCTCAGTTGTTTGAACGTATCCCGAAAGTTGATAACCTTGCGGCACACCAATTAATAACTCGAATGGAATTTCTTCCAACAATCCATCTTGAAGTGAAGGCATCCCCAATTTATCCAAACCGATAGCAGCCTTTTCAGGAAACTTGCCTGCATCATAAATACGCTTACATATTTGAGCTGCTTGACGAACATCATCACCAACGTTCTTTACGATGACCAAATCACCTTCTTTTTCAAAATCCTTATAAGCTGGAGCATTCTCTTGACGACGTTCTAAAGCAATAGGATGCACCCAAGCACGATTCCAGCAATACCAAAGTGAACGATCATGTTTATCTCGACCAATAATCGACATACCAAACATATCATCAAGGCCGCCACCATCGAACCCTGCTGTACATATTTCACTTAGATCCAATATTGACTCTACAAAAAGTTTATCTTTGTATGCTGAGAGCATCCAAAAATCTGCACCTGCCCAACGATCCGCACGCTTGTTCATTCCTATTTCGACATTCAAATATTTCGCCAAGAAAATTTGAACTGAATCTGCACCACTCTCTTTCGCCTGCTCATACTTATTCAGCAAATAACGAATATGGGTAGAACGCCCTAAGTTGGGATTGGTCACGTAGAAATAGTCTGGGTTCAGATAGCTTTCATCATCAATCATGCTTTGCGGAAATTCGTACAGCAACGGCAAGAATGATGGATTGATAATCTCACCATCACGTACCTTTCGAGCATAATCCAATTTCTTTTTAAACACGCCAGCTGGCGGTTCATCTGACTGCGTAGACAACCAAATCAGGAAACCTTCCGGGAAAGAAGCCATACCGCCTGTCGCTTCCTCAAGCATAGACTCAGCATTTGCACGTTTACCAAAAATCCAAAGCTCATCCACAAGAATATAAGCGCCTTTTTTTCCGCCTACAGATCCGGTATCCGCTGCTACAACTGCCAAAGTTGCCTTGGTCTTACGATGTGTGACTGTTCGTGTATGTTCTGACACGCTAAACAGCGCATTCAACTTTGGATCTTCACGAATCATGTCGCGAATCGGCTTAAATGAATTATCTGCAACCTCTTTCGTTGGGGCCAAAATAATAAATTCAGCAGAATGACGATCATTCAAAATAATCGCAGTCAGCATGATGCCCGCAGCAAGTGTGGATTTCGTATTTTTCTTACTAATGAGCAGGAAAAATTCGTTGATTAAGCGTTCATTTTTTTCGTAATCATAAGCGCCAAAAACACCACCAACAAAGTCAAAGACCCACTGACCTGTCACTTCACCTACTTTCGGCTTTCCGGCAACATCCACCAATGTCAGCTTTTTAAAAACGTTCAAAGCCATTTCGGCTTCATCTGGGTACAACGGCTTGCAGGCAATTAGCGATTCTTTTGCAAGAATCTTCTTTTCCCAATCCGGGCAAGCTGTTGTCCAGATCGGGGACATTGAAGACATATCAACTCACTCTATGCTGACTCCGAGCTGCACGTTGATTACCAGCAGTTGCAAAGTCATCGTCATTTTCAGAAACATCACCAGCCGCATTTTCACGGCCTTGCTTTACACCCATTTCACCGACTTTGCCAAATTCATATGGCAAAGCAGCTTTGGCAGCTTCAATTCGCACCTTACGTTCCAAACGTGCATTTTTATAAATTGAACGCAAAAACTCTAAAGAGTTTGATACACTCTCCATCTCCTTGAAGTCGGCTTGTATCGCGGCTTCACCCAAAGGCATAGATTCAAAGACCGCCGCCCCCTCTCCCCCTGATTTTAAAAGCCCGTCCAGATAGGTAATGACCTCGGGATTTTGGGCCAACTGGCTGCCTTTCGACCCAGCCGACTTCTCAGAATAGCCCGCTTCAATGGCCGCTTGCTTGTTTGACAGTTGCTTTCCAGTCTCTGGATCACTTTTTAGTTTGGCATGAGCAAATTTTTTCATCTGTTCAGTCAAAGCCATATTTTCACCTTCAATGCTGAATATTTAAAAAAATTAACCTAAATTTATGATTTTGAATAAAAAGTTTATTTACTTTTGCTCAAATCAGGAATTTTTTTACAAATGAGATTAGGGGGCGGTGTCCGCTGGGACCGAAATTTTTAAATTTTGATACCCCCCACGGGGTAAAATGCGCACCAATATGATGCAAGTCATTCATTTTATTAAAATGTTCCACGAAAACTTTAATAAAATGAATCACGATATATGTTCCACGATAGTCTTCCATGGTCACAACTGACCATGGAAGATCAACTGTCATAAGCTGATATCGGATTCATCAAACCAATCATAAGAAGGAAGACCTGATTCACCGTAATGCTTACAAAGATACTGGTTTGGTCGATCAATGTATTCAGCACGAGCAGTTACAATTACATAATTTTTTGAAATACCAATTTTTACTTTCTGTCCAAGATCAAACTTAAACATAATGTTCTCCAAGTTATTATTTAATGAAAAATCCCTGCCGTTGCCGACAGGGATTAGAGTCGTTCACTATGGCCAACTGATGTGTTAATGGCTTGCCGTCACCAAAGTCAAATCCATCTTATACCCACCTTGACTCAACATCCTGTCGAGTAAATGAAGATCATGGGTTTTGCTTACACATGAACTTGCCGTCTATTCCGAGCTGTCAACATTGAACCGAGCTAACGTGTGCCGGTTCTGTATGTTCTTTTAATCTTTGATTCGTTTCAGTCCGATCTGGGCAAGCTGGTCATCGGTCAAGTCATTAAGCTTGCCAATGTCTGTGGTCAATTCAGCATCAATTGGCAGCTGGTCAATAAACTCTGGCGTGACTTCAACAGTCATACGCCAAATAGGGTTATCAACACCACCCACCAATTTGATTGACTGAACACCCTTCAAGCGTGTTCCATCTTCAAGTTCAACATGAGTTCCCATCACACCTATACCACCAGGTACTATGAGCTTTGCTATCTTGGTCATTTGCGTTGCATCCCGTGTTTGCTTTCTTGTTGTGTCTTCTGGTCATGGCATTGCTTGCATAACGACTGCAGGTTGTCCATGTCATCCGTTCCGCCTTGGGCTTTGTTTACGATATGGTCACACTCAAGGTTCATGGATACACGCTGGCACTTGCAGCACGTCCAGTTATCACGTACATGCACTTCACGTTTGATCCGGCGCCATGGCCGACCGCCACGACCTTGGCCATAGTTTTCTTGTTTGGCTAAGGTCGGTTGATTACTCTTGAGTGTTGGTAGTGATCCACCCAGCTTTGTTAATCGTGCCATTACTTCACCGTATATAATTTTGCGTCTTTAGGTATGGGTTCCTGAACAGTCAGTGGCTTGCCCTCAGTGATCCGCTGGAAGCATGGCTCACACAATGCCTGCCAGTTATCGATGTTCCAGAACTTCACTTGGCTGATAGGCTGATCAATGTGCGCAACCTGATCTGCTGGGCTTGTATAACCACGCTTAGTGCAGTCATAGCAGTATCGATTCGCCAGTAGATAATCTGCACAGGCTTTACGCCATGCTTTGGCCTTGTCATCTTTTAGCGGTTTTGCTCTGGCCTTCTCAGCTTTGTCGGCTGATTGCTCATGCTCCTGCCAGTGAGCTGCTCGATTCTTTTTACCCATGTCTGCGTATCCCATAAAAAAACCCGCATGATTGCGACCAGTGCAACATGCGGGCATAAAAAAACTGCATGAACTTTCAGGGGGTAATCATGCAGTTTGTTTAAAGAACCTTTCGGTTCCATGGAGAACTACAGCGCTTTTATCTAGAGTTTTCCATTGTGGTAAAATTTAACCTCATTTTGCTTTTGAGTCAATATCAAAGTTTACTTAGATTTACTTATGCAGGTAAAAATCTTATCTTCGCCAAAAGATAACTCAGCATTCAAATCTTTAAGTGTGTACTCAACACAGATTTTCATATGATTTCTAACAGTCGTATCACTCCAGCCACAAATTGAAGCACGTGCACGCTCAGTAGGTTTATAACTTGCAGGGACCAAACAAAACTCGGTCAATGCAATCAGCACGATGGACTGATGATAAATCTGATTCACACCCGCATCAGTGAACTGCTGTTCATACTTGCCAACTAGAATTTCACTAAAGATTTGTACATTGCCTTTGGTGTTTGCACCAAAGTATTTTAAGCGGATCAAGTTGTCTTGTAGCTTAGTCAGTTTTGCGAAGCTCATTGCTAGCAGAATATCTTGTGCTGTCATTGATGGCTGGCCTCCATCAATGCGATCTGCTTCGTAATTGATTGACTTTGGATTGAGTAAACGCATGAATTTTTCCATTAGAAACGTCCCTCAACAATGGTACACATGGAAAAAACATTAAAAACAAATACTTGGAATGCAATGTTTACCATTGGCGTTTTTTGTGTATCGTTGTATAAAAATGGTACACATACACAAGCCTTATATATTAAGGCTTTTAGAGAAATGTGTACCATGTGTACCATTAATACAATATCTCTCACGCAAGAGAATTTTTTTAAATCATTTTTGAAATAGAAATTTAAATCATAATTACTGGCTGCAAAATTTTCCCGTGTGCGCGTGCGCGCGCAATGGTACACATGGTAAACATTGGACAATAAAGTGTTATGTGGTAAGGCTTGCAGATGTGTACCATTGGTCATAAATGGTAAACACGATGGTACACATGGTACACATTTAACCCTGTAATTATTATGGGGATGGGTATGGAGCATCATTATTATCACCCTGTAACGTCTTGTCAAATTTTTCGATGTCTGCACCATACCAATCCATTTTCACAGTTGGTCGCATAATTCCCAGCTTATCCTCTGTCTGCTCAGGCATCACTCCAATAACCACCAATTTACTTTGCTGCTTATTTGCTGGCTGAGATGGTTTTCGCCAATGCTCCTGTTTCTCCGTCGAGATCACACCATATTTTTTAGCTTCACCCATAAATCTTTTTAGACTAACAATATGCTCATTGGTTTTTTTGGACCATTTTTGATAAGCGTCATAGAGTTGGGATACCGTACACGTACAGTAGGGGTAGTCCGTTTCTTCAGCGATCCACTGAACAATAAACGTGTCATAACCTGCCCGTGTATATTCAATAATTTCCCGTTTTGCCTTGGTCATTGGCGGCTTGGTGTGGGCATTAAACCCTGTCAAATCAACTTGTAACAGTGTTGCATAAAATGCTTCTATCACATCGTTATCGTCCAGATCCGCAACAACCTGGTCTAATAATTCCTGCGGTACAGTGGACTTTGGATACAGCACCAAGAACCGGCGGTCATTTTCTTCAATTGGCAAAGGCTGTGTATGATTCGATAAAAATACCGTATTCATGTGGTTTGCCTGTTGCATAGATGACAAGAATTTTTGATGAATCGATAGCTTAGATCCAGTGATCAAATGCTTAATAAATCCCATCATGCCGTGCTTGGTCTTATTATTTGCAATTTCTTCAAACAGCAAAAAAAGCACTTCATCAGCCCAGTCGTTATATTGGCTTTCCAGATCTCGCTGGTCGAGGGTCTTATGATACTTTGTGTAGATTTTCTCCATAATGCCGCCAAAAAATAGCGATTTACCTGCACCATGAATATTACCGTGCATGAGTATTGACGTGGCCATTTTGGCCCCTTTATGTTGAAGCGGATATGCTAACCATCGAATTAACCAGCCGTATGCCTGCGGCTCCCCAACACACAAATGGCGCAATAACTGGTCAAAACTTTTACATTTTTCATAAGCGTCTTTTCGGTTCATCAACATGTCTGGTGCATCAGGATCTGTTGCTGCAACGATCTCAAGCCCAGTAAACCGGTTAATTTGATGTGGTTTAGATGAATTCGTCGGGTCAAATACCAAATCAGTATTATGAATCATGCGACGATGCGGAGATTTAAACCAGATCTCGTATTGATTTGGAAATGCTTCTCGAATCGCTGCATTTTTAACACGTTCACGATGAAGTGTATCCCAAGACTCTAGCGTACCCTCCAAATGCACATAGCGTTTAATCAAGTCAGTGATTTCTATTGCTGTCTGACTATCCACTTCGGTTTTTAAGGTATCCTGATCAATCATTTTACGATTGCGATGCGATTGCCAACGCTCAGCAACCGATTTTCCAACCATTTTTGTAAATGCAACCGCTTTAATGGTTTTTTTACGGAAGGAATCCCATACGTCAGTTTTACCCTCCACCAACATGAAGCGACTTAAACATTTTTCAACTGTAAAATCTGGACGCTCAAAGTCTTCTGATTCCCCATCCCCCTCTTGCTGCTGCCCACCAGAATGATTTTCACGCTCGACTAAGTCCTGCTCGGTATACGTTTCAAGCATAAAATCATCATGATTATGCGTATTTGGCTCGTCTTCTACCAAAAATGCCTGATCCTCTGCTGAAAATCGCCCCGAATCTTGGCTTGCCATTTCAGGGGGGTGTGGGGGAACTTCAAAAGCAGAAAATTGAGAAGAAATTCCGCTTGCGATCTGCTCCCGTACAACCTGCAAACCCTCACTCACATGCAGATCATTAAAGTCAGATGGGTGAGAATTTGATTGTGGCTGCTCTAAAATTTCATCTTGACTCATACGTTCACCGCTTGACTAAATTTGGGGAGAATTACAATACCGCCTGTTGCAGCCACAGCTTTATTCGCAGCTTTTAAGCCTGCATCAGGTGGCGTTGAATGGCTATCATCGTCAGCGCAATACACAAGACGTGCATGCGGATGCAATATGCGTATTTCTTTACCCACTTTGTCTATATTTCCTGAATTAAACGCCACAACCGTGACGTGACCGGTCGCCTCATAAATGCTGGCACCAGTCGCATAGCCCTCAGCTATACAGATAATTTGATCTTGCTGAGTCACCTGGCCAATCATGTAAAAACATGCGCTGACTCGCCCGCCTGGTAAAAAAGGCTTATGGCCATCCGCATGAATTTCTTGGATATTCCAAATTTTTCCGTCTTTATCAAACAAAGGAACAATCAGATTTCCTTTGCCATTTATGCGACAGCCATGGTTTTGAACCTGCTTGCGTACCAAGTACGGGCAATCACGATCTACAGATTTAGCTCCCCAAATACGTGCTGCACGTTTAGCTGCTGCTTCTTTAGCTTTTAGCTCATCTAATTCAGCTTGTTTGCGACGCTCTTCTGCTTCTTTTCGCCATCTTTTTCGGTCAGCTTCACTCGTTTTACCTTCTATACTCAGCCCAAGCTCCGTACCAATTTCATTTAAAACTTCTTTACGAGCCCAACCTCGTGCATGACCTACAAGTGAAAAACCATCACCAGCACCGCACACATTACATATCCAAGAACCATTTCCCTGCTGATCATCACAACGGAAGCGGTCCACATTACTTGCTTTGCCTGAAGATCGACCAGAAACATTGGACGCTGAAGGATTTCTCGCGCAAATTGGGCATGGCCCATGTTGATTTTTAGTTGCAGGAACCTGAATGCCAAATGCTGGAAAAATTTTTGACTTCCACAGTCCATTTGCAGCATCACGCACTTGATCAAATGTTAGAGCCATTAATTTGTCTCCACATCATTTTCTGCCTTTTGACGGGCTAATTTTTTAAGTTGTGCCACAGCTGCAATCAGACACATTGCATCTTTTTCAATGCTTGCCAATTCAACATCGACTATTCGTCCATCTTTCAATGCATCACTCACAGTTGTGAATAATTCACCTACACGGTTTGAAATTGCACCTATATTGGCCAAAAAACCCGTGTCATGAATATCAATAACGGCAGGTAATTCGTAAACCACTGCATTACCATGCGCGGCAGCTGCACTTTGCAAAATACGGATGTCTTTTGTGTAGTTCAAAATTGCTTCGACATGCTCAGGATGCAAATGATATTGCGTATTTTGTATATCAACACATTTGCTGAATACCATTGGATTAAACCCATGAATTTCAGCTATGGCGGCTTTACTTCCATGTCTATCTTTACAAGCACGATATAGCGCAACATCCAAGGGCAAGACAGCATTTTGTGCAGCGAAATTTGATAAAAAATCACTCATATCTAATTTGTCCTTAATTTTGGATATTTTCTAAGTCAGATGACATAGCTAAATTTGACATAGCTTCTGCTTTGTTTATTCGGACTAGTTCCAATACCTCATATTCCCTTAATTTTGGAATATCGCGATCATCACCCCACTGAGCGACCGCAGAATCAGAAATATTTAGCTTGATTGATAATTCTAAAAGATTGCATCCAAGCAGATTGCACGCTTCTCGGCGTTTCATAATTCACCAATAAATCTAAGTTGACTTAGATTTATTAAATCGAAGTTTTAACGTAACGTCAATAGCTAAGATAGCTTAGATTTATTTTTATGGGAAAGCTCATGGAAACCCTTGGCTCAAGAATCAAAAAATTGAGAAAAAGTAAAAAACTAACTCAAGGTAAACTTGGAAATCTTGTTGATGTATCTGATGTCACCGTTGGATATTGGGAACGTGATGTTAATGAACCACAATTTCAGACTTTAATGGCTGTTGCTGAAGTACTTGATACAACAGTTAATTATTTGAAATATGGTGTTGAAGGCTCAGAACCATCTGTGCGTGATATTCGCCCAGTAGTCCGGTTACTCCCTGTACTTAGCTATGTACAAGCTGGTAATTGGACCAGTATTCGTTGTTTAGAAAATTATGAAATAGAACAATGGCTTCCAGCACCACCTAATGCAGGTAAAAATAGTTTCTATATGATTATCCAAGGAACTAGCAATTCACCACATTTTAAAGATGGTGATTATGTATGTATTGATCCTGATGTAGACTTTGATTCCGTTCAAACAGGTGAAATGATTGTCGCTCAATGTGATGGTGATGCCACGTTCAAGGCCTTAGTACGTGAACACAATAATATTTATCTTCAAGCACTTAATCCTAATTTCCAACCCAATATCATAAATTTGAAAGAGAATTGCTTATATAAAGGAAAGTATGTAGGTAGATTTGAACCTTCGAAAAAATTTCTTTAATTATCAAATATAAATAAAATATTCTAAGTAAACTTAGAAATAATTATTGCCATAAAACCTAAGCTAGGTTAGATTATTTTCAATCTAATCAAGCTTAGGTTTATTTTATGAAAAGTGCAAAACCCAAAAAAAATGATCATTTCGATCAAATCATTGTTAGTCGTCTTCTCTCTGACGACTTTGGTCTACCCCAAATTAAAGACTTTGTTTTCTACAAAGAACGTGCTGTATCACAGATACAGACCGCTATTCACGGCATCTACAAATCAACCAATCAACACGAATTTACAGTTGCAATTGCACAAGCAAATGCATTCATTGATGCTGCAATCAATTTCGAATTTATTGATTTAACAGAAAAAGCTAAATGGCTTGACGATGTTGCAAAGGCTATGCGTGCTCAATTGATCGAGGAGTATGTATGAACTTATCAGTTACTCCTGAAAGCATCGTACCCGAGCAATCAGTCATTGATTCATGGCCAAAACTGCATCGAAAAAAAGGTGGCCATGCTTGCCAAGGGAAATGTCCAAATTATACGGACGAACAATGCTGTCATTGTTTGATCCAAGACACTCCAGCTGCTCTATCTGATGAAGACAAGCACCTTAACAATGCTGTGGACGCTGTGGGGTATGTGCCATGAATTTACATTATGGCCATGTTGCCGTGTTCATTTTTATTGTTTGTCCCGCTGTTTTGGCTGCGTCAATATTTTTCCGCTTGATGATTAATCATGCTGGTGAACTGAAGGCGCAAGCAATGCAACATAAAACTAAAATTGGAGAATAAGACATGCTTCAGTTTACTGATTTGAATAATGCAGAACATACGATCCATTTAGCAAACATGACAAATGTGGTCTACCGCAAAACCAATGATGCACATGTCATCACCTTTCATATGCTGGGAAACCATATCGTTCCTGCGACTGTTGACAGTGTTACTGCAGCGCGTTTGATTCAAGAATTGGGAGAGCATCAATGAACTCGAATCTTGCACATGATGTTTACATCAATCAGGGCAAAGCTATTGCCCTTGCTAACCAAGTCGACGACTTTCTTAAGGCTAAGGGCAAAGTGACACAAATCCCTTTTGGCCAATCGGGTGTTAGTCGATCGAAACCTGAGTCATATACAACAAGTCAGGAAACTATGCGGAAGATGATGACACGTTCAGTGAGTGTTAATCGTCCAGTATTGAAAACTATTGAAAAGAAACTGACAAAAGAACAGCAACGTCACAAATTTAACTTTGATGCCAAAACCAAAGCTCTAGATGCCGGTCAAAACTATTTTGAGGGTAAATGTGATTTACATGGTTTGACTGTATACAAAGTATATAAAAGCGGAAAGTGCCACTGCGTTGAATGCCGTGAACGCACTAAGCAATTGAGAAAGGAAGCATCAGCATGAAAAATAAATTAATGACTCACATTGAAATGCTTCAAAACCCCAACTTCAAACGTAAGCTTGAAAATAAAATAGTTGCGCATATTAATCATGAGTTTTCAAAGGCTGGCCGAGAACTACCATTACCTAAATTTCGAAATGATGTAGTGACTTACGAGGATGCTAACGTCACGAAATTAGTGAATCGCATTCGTACAGGTGCAGTACTGCTTGCGCAGCTGCTGGATAAAAAGGAGGCTAAATAATGGTTTTAACGATTAGTCAAACTTGCAAACTTTTAGATATTGGCCGCACTACAGTTTATAGAATGTTTGATCGCGGTGAACTTGAACGAATTGAATTTGGCCGATCAGTACGTGTCAAATTACCTGATAAACTTTCGGAAGCATATGCAGAACAAATAAAAGCCCTTATAAACTAAGGGCTTTTTCTTTCAAGCTATCCAGATAATCTGACCAGGCTTGCATCATTACTCGACGTTCATCTAAATATTTTGTCCTATTATAGGCACGTCCATGCATATCACGCACTTGATGCCCCAGCTGCTGTTCAATACGCTCAATCGGGAATTTTAAAACTTCATCTAGCAACGTCCGAGCAGTTGCACGAAAACCATGCCCTGTTGTTTCACCATTTTCCCAACCTAAATTTTTAAGTGCTTTATTGATAGAACTGTCAGATAAAAGCCGTGTTTTTCCCCAATAATTCGCAAAACAGTATTCATTATTACCAGTCACCATTTTGAGTTCTTCAAAAAGCTTTTTTACCTGGTGTGATAGAGGCACTATTAACTGTGTACCAATCGCATTTTCTGTTTTGGCCGGCGTATAAGACCAGGTGCTATTTTCTAAATCTATGTCCGCCCATTTGGCTGCACGTAATTCACCAGGGCGCACAAAAACATGTGGCAATATTCGCAATGCGTAACACATGACGATAGATCCACGCTTTGTGTATTGATCAATCGCAACTAGAAGTTCACCCAACAATTTTGGATCTGTTACTGCAGCATGATGAGTCGCCCGATGTGGCTGCAATAATCCCTGAATATCTAATGCGACATTTCTGTCACAAAGACCAAGCACCAATCCATATTTAAACACTTGACCGGCTTTAGAGCGCATGCGTCTTGCCGTTTCAGATTTCCCTTGCTTCTCATAAATTTGACAAACATCTAATAATTGACGGGCCGTTATTTCATGAATCGGTTTTTTCCCGATTGCATCGAATAAATACTGATAAACAAATTCATTACGATGCCGCGTTGATTCAGCCAGTTTTTCTGTTTGCATAAATTCGCGAGCCACAGCTTCAAATGTATTATTCAACGCAAATCGCGCTTGTTCTTCTAATTGCTGCTTATGCGTGAATGGATCTATACCTTGTGACAGTAGCTCACGATACTCTTCACGATGTTTTCGCGCTTCCGCCAACGTCATCGCTGGATAAATACCAATGCCAATCGTGGTTCTCTTTTTTGTTATGGGCTTAAAATAATCAAACCGCCAATAAGTTCCACCTTTTTTATCTAAAAGTAGAAATAAACCACCACCGTCAGACAGTTTTACAATCTTATCTGGTGATTTTTTGTGTTTAGTAATTTCTGATTTGATCCTGGTATCAGTGAGACTTACGACAGTTCTGGCCATGTTTAGTAGTACATTATTTAGTGCTGCCATGTTGTACTGCTAAATGTACTGCTAAAAATTCGGATTATAGCGGTACTACATGGAACAAGTTGAAACAAAGAAAGGAGCGATAATACAGTATTTATAAGGATTTGCGGTTATTTTGGTATGTATTGAAATATGTAAGTGGTGCGCTCAGCGGGACTCGAACCCACGCCACAGGCTTCGGAGACCTGTACTCTATCCAGTTGAGCTATGAGCGCTTATTTTGGATTGCGCACATCATAACAAAAAAAACTGTAAGGTAAAGCAACTATATAGATGTTAGGCTTTTTTCTGCTTAAGCTTTATACAACGTTCTATTTATAAAATGCAGAATTCCATACGATTTACTTGGTTTATTTGCCCCGATATCGCACAATACTCACACTATTTATAGAGTGAATTATTTATGACTGATGCACTAACGTTAAAGCAGCTGTCAAAAACCTATAAAAATGGGTTTCAGGCGCTTAAAGGTATTGATTTAACAGTACCCGAAGGTGAATTTTATGCACTGTTAGGTCCCAATGGTGCAGGAAAATCTACCACGATTAGTATTATCAGTTCACTAACCCGTAAAACTTCAGGCACTGTCGAAATTTTTGGGCACAATTTAGATACCCATCCCTCGCATGCAAAGCAGTGTTTGGGCGTTGTACCTCAAGAATTTAACTTTGGTCAATTTGAAAAAACATTTGATATTTTGGTGACTCAAGCTGGTTATTACGGTATTTCTAAAAAGATAGCAGAGAAACGTGCAGAGGAATATTTAGAAAAGCTTGGTCTTTGGGAAAAACGCAGTACCCAAGCACGTATGTTATCGGGCGGTATGAAACGCCGTTTAATGATCGCTCGTGCCATGATGCATGAACCTAAACTGCTGATTTTAGATGAGCCGACTGCTGGTGTTGATATTGAACTACGCCGTTCGATGTGGGATTTCCTCACAGAAATGAACGAAAAAGGTACGTCTATTATTTTAACGACACACTATTTAGAAGAAGCTGAAATGTTGTGCCGTCGAATCGCAATTATTGATCGTGGTGTGATTAAAGAAGACACCAGCATGAAAGGTTTCCTCAGCCAGTTGAATGAAGAAACATTTATTTTCGATCTAGCCGAACCCATTGAACCGATCCATATAGAAATTATTGGTGTCCGTTTCAACTTAGTAGATCCTGTCACCTTAGAAGTCACTATGGATAAAGGCCATACCTTGAATGATTTATTCCAACTCATGGAATCTCAAGGTATTCAAGTTCGAAGTATGCGTAATAAATCTAACCGACTAGAAGAACTATTTGTCCGTATGGTCGAAAAAAATCTTGAAGGTGCAGCACAATGAATTTTAACCAACTGTGTATTGCCCTCTACACCTTAGTGTATAAAGAAATTCGCCGTTTCATGCGTATTTGGCCGCAAACCCTTCTTCCACCGGCGATCACCATGAGTTTGTACTTTGTGATTTTCGGTAATTTAGTCGGTTCACGCATTGGGCAAATGGGTGGTTTTAGCTACATGCAGTTCATCGTACCCGGCTTAATTATGATGGCAGTCATTACCAACAGCTATGCCAATGTGTCATCAAGTTTCTTTAGTGCAAAATTTCAAAAAAGCATCGAAGAATTAATCATGAGCCCTGTACCGTTACATATGGTGCTATGGGGTTATGTGATCGGTGGCGTTTGCCGTGGTGTTTTAGTCGGCTTTATTGTTACTGCCATGAGCCTATTTTTTACTGAATTACACCTGACCAATATCTTCGTAACTATATATACAGTTTTAATTACTTCGCTACTGTTTTCTCTTGGCGGATTTATTAATGCTGTTTATGCAAAATCTTTTGACGACATTTCGATTATCCCGACTTTCGTCCTGACTCCGCTGACTTATTTAGGCGGTGTTTTCTATGCCATCTCATCACTGAGTCCATTTTGGCAAAATCTCTCTTTAATCAACCCTGTTGTGTATATGGTCAATGCATTCCGCTACGGTATTTTAGGTCATAGCGATGTGAATGTCGGCATTTCACTGACAGTTATTACTGCATGTTGCGTTGTACTTTATGGCGTGGCGTATCATTTACTTTCTCGTGGTTCAGGAATGCGTGAATAATGAGTGTAGAACAATCCCTTTTAGGCAAAGACACCAACTACCCAACAGAATATCAACCTGATATTCTGTTTCCGATTGCACGTGCCACTGCACGTGAACAATATGCCCATGTGGAAGGCATCCGCCAAGGTACAGACTGGTGGCATGTTTTTGAAATTTCTTGGTTAAATGCTTCTGGTGTGCCTCAAGTCGCTATTGGCCGTTTAACTTTGCCTGCAAGTTCAGACAACCTCATCGAATCGAAATCTTTAAAGCTCTACTTTAATAGTATGAACTTTACCAAATTTGATTCTCAGGCAGCGTTTAAAGCAACCGTTGAAAAAGACTTATCTGCTGCAGCCAATGCCGCTGTGACTATTGATCTATTTCATGTTGATGAAGTTGAAATTTCAAAACCGCAAGGCATCTGTATTGATGACTTAGAACCCACCCAGTTAGAAAATCATCCAAATGCAGCTTTACTCTCTTTAGATGAAGATGCAGCGCAAGAAGAAGTTGAAATTCAACTTTATTCACATTTATTAAGAAGTAACTGTCCAGTCACGGGTCAACCTGATTGGGGAACGGTATTTATAAGGTATAAAGGCACTAAGCCTTGTTATCGTAGTATTCTGGCTTATATTATTTCTTACCGTCAGCATAATGGTTTCCACGAACAATGTGTGGAGCAAATGTTTGCCGATATTTGGCAACATTTAAAACCAAGTCAGCTGATGGTATATGCTGCCTATACACGCCGTGGTGGATTGGATATCAACCCTTGTCGTGTATCGGATTTAACATGGATGCCTCGCCCCATTCGATTGGCGCGACAATAAAAAAATTGAGGTTAGTGATGCCATTTTTTGGTTTTATTCCTTCTGAGGAACTTCTAAGCAGTATCCAAACTGGTCACGCGAAAAAAAATTCGAGTGAACCACTTTATCCTTTACGTGATAAAACAGCTTTGCTGATTAATGAAGAAATCATTGGTGCAACTATAGCCAAATCCTAAAAACTATAGAACAATAGAGATATGGGATATTCAAAAGATTTTAAAGATAAAGTCATAGAAATTATGATTCGAGACGAAATGTCTGTGCGAAAAGCAGCACAGCATTTTAACATCTGTATACAGACGATTCAGAACTGGAAAAAGTCCACTACAAACAAACCTATTCCTGGCCGTCCAGCTAAAATTAGCAGAGAGCAAATAT
>NZ_VPDB01000018.1:0-54083 GCF_013417925.1 Acinetobacter sp. YH12218 | reverse complement strand
GTCAAACGAACAAATAGAGCAGATAGAATTTGCACTCAACCATCGTCCTAGAAAAACACTAGGTTGGTATACACCGAGTGAAGTTATGGCTGGTTTTTATACTGTTGCACTTGCCGCTTGAATCCGCTATTTAAAAAAGCTCTGGATATCTAAAAAATAATGAGAATCATCTAAAGATTTAAGGTGATTGTACGTAATTCTACTTTCCCCATCTAAATCCCTAAATAAAAGTTAATCAATAATTCTTTCAAACTCTGATTTACTAATATACGAAGAAAAATTATTTGTATAAATTTCAAACCAATGCAAATAATTCAATAAAACTATATAGAATCTTTCATGGACTTTGCCCACATTAAATTGATTGATTTCAAATAAAATTCCAGAAATAAACTCATTAAAATTATTTTTCATTAAAAAAATTCTGTTTTTGTTTTATTTATATACATTTAGAATATAACAATGAAACTCTATTTTGACAAATATAGATGGGCTATGTACTATATATACACCCACCTCAAAACGTCCCTATCGTCTAGAGGCCTAGGACATCGCCCTTTCACGGCGGTAACCGGGGTTCGAATCCCCGTAGGGACGCCAATTCTTCTGTCAGCTCTGAGACAAACTTAAAGTTTATTTATCTATAATTTATATTAATTGATTGCATCATCATTGCATTCTTCTCTACAATTACTCGCTTCATTATTTGATTCTCCTTTTTCTCTATGCAGTCATCACATTCTCCGAATGATGCTTCGCATCAGGGCAATTCTGCGCCGTTAAAACGCGCTATGAGTACTCGACATCTGGTGATGATTTCGCTTGGCGGCGCAATCGGTACTGGTTTATTTCTTGGTTCGGGTGAAGTCATTGCACAAACGGGGCCTGTAGGTGCCATTATTTCGTATTTTTTAGGCGGTATTATCGCCTATATGGTGATGCTTTGCTTAGGCGAGCTCGCTGTACATATGCCAGAATCTGGTTCATTTGGCGCTTATGCTAAACGCTATATCGGACCTGGTACGGGTTATACCATCACTTGGCTCTATTGGCTGACATGGTCAGTAACGCTAGGAACTGAATTTACCGCTGCTGCACTTTTAATGCAGGAATGGTTCCCAGACAGCTCTATGTGGATGTGGACCTTAATCTTTGGTGCTTTTGTATTCTGCTTGAATATGATTTCAACCAAATGGTTTGCTGAATCTGAATTTTGGCTAGCTTTAGTCAAAGTGATTACCGTTGTAGCCTTTATTATTTTAGGTCTATTGGCCATTTTTGGTGTTTTAGGCTATCAAGGCTATGAAGCTGCACCGCTGTTTAGCAACCTCACTGCACAAGGCTGGTTCCCTGAAGGTTTGTTCCCAATCTTCGCTACAATGTTGATTGTTAACTTTGCATTCTCAGGTACTGAACTGATTGGTGTTGCTGCGGGTGAAACCAAAGATCCAGCGAAAAATGTGCCTAAAGCCATTAACACGGCGATTTTCCGCTTATTGATTTTCTTTGTGGGTACCATTGTTGTTATTACTGCACTATTACCACACCAAGAGGCCGGCTTATCTGCCGAAGGTGTAAGTAGTTCACCTTTCGTAACGGTATTCCAGCACATTGGTATTCCTTATGCAGAAGACATTATCCGCTTTGTGATTATCACAGCCCTACTTTCTGCTGCAAACTCAGGTTTATTTGCTGCATCTCGAATGATGTGGTCATTGTCCTATAGTAAGCAATTACCTGCAGTGTTCTCTAAAGTGAACTCGCGCGGTATTCCTTATGTTGCCGTGATCGTGACCATGATCGGTGGTATGCCGGGCTTACTGTCTGAACAATTCGCTCCAGAAACCATCTTCAAAAACTTGTTAGGTGTCGCGGCATTTACCATGGTGGTGGTATGGATGAGTATTTGTTTAAGCCAATTCAACTTCCGCCGTCAGTGGTA
Organism: Acinetobacter sp. YH12218; assembly: GCF_013417925.1. Classification (NCBI taxonomy): domain Bacteria; kingdom Pseudomonadati; phylum Pseudomonadota; class Gammaproteobacteria; order Moraxellales; family Moraxellaceae; genus Acinetobacter; species Acinetobacter sp. YH12218. The sequence goes on along the minus strand of NZ_VPDB01000018.1, from coordinate 52,141 downwards.
TAAAGAAGGTAAAACTGCAAAAGATTTAGCTTTTGCTGCACCACTCTTCCCAATTGTGCCGATACTCGGTTTTGTATTCTGTCTTATTACCTGTATTAGTATGGTATTTGACCCAGAAATGTTAACTGGCTTTATCTGCTGTATGATCTTCATTGTGGCGTGTTATATCAGCTACTACACCTTGTATCACAACAAAGATTGATCTGCGTTGTCATACCAAACACGATAAAAGAGTAACTTCGGTTGCTCTTTTTTTATGGCTATATTTTAATAAAAGTAGAATAAAAACTGGTCCGTCGATGAGGTGCAATATGCAGATCATCTTTATCCATGGCATGAATCAACAACAACAAACTGCACGTACGCTCGAACAGCATTGGCTTGCACTGTTGTCTCAAGGCTTAAAGCAAAGCCATCAAGAGACTTTTTTATCGTATATACAGCACCATATGCGCATGCCTTTTTATGGAGACTTACTCACGCGTTATCATTTGCAGAATATGCTTCAAGCCAGCACCTTGACACCTCAAACGTGGCCACATTTTCCGTTTATCCATCGCACTGAACTCCCAGAAAAATCACCAAAAGTACTTGAGCATCATGCTGTACAAAATAATCTACCTGACATCACCCTCAATGATGCTATTGGATTAAGCCAATCATTCAAATCGATCACTGCACTTGGCAAAGATCTTGTCCTACGCGATTTTGCAGTTTTAATGAATTATTTCCCAAAATTACATGCCACACTTTTGCATAAATTTTTGGTCGAAACTTATCTCTATTTATCCAATCCACACTTTATTCAGGCAGTTCATACTCGTCTGCATGAGCAATTACATCAAACGAAACCCACCCTGTTGATTGCACATTCGCTAGGTAGCGTGATTGCGTATCATTTTTTACTGTTACATCCTGAACTCAACATACAGCGCTTTATCACCTTGGGCTCACCTTTGGCTTTTCGTGTCATCCAAGCCCACTTACCTCAGCCTTTACAGCGACCTGATGCAATTTCAGGCGATTGGTTAAACTTTTATTCACATGATGATTTTCTCAGCGCTTTTCCACTGAGTCAGGCACCATTTGATTTTCAACCCGCCATTATCAACCAGCAAATTCAGACATCGATTGAACACCCACACGATATTGCTGGATATTTAACGCATCCAGAAGTTATTGCTACAATCTTACAAGTGTTGAAAAAACCGACATAAATAATGTATTTTTCAAACATTTTTAGCAAATTGTTTTAATTTTATGCACTCAACAACAAAAACTGAATTTATTTATAGAAAAGCGTTTGACACCCCCCGATTTTCACCCTAATATACGCCCACCTCTGAAACGTCCCTATCGTCTAGAGGCCTAGGACATCGCCCTTTCACGGCGGTAACCGGGGTTCGAATCCCCGTAGGGACGCCAATTTTCAGAAGTACATTTTATTAAGTCCCTATCGTCTAGAGGCCTAGGACATCGCCCTTTCACGGCGGTAACCGGGGTTCGAATCCCCGTAGGGACGCCATTATTTAGTCTAAAAACTTAGACTGAAATAAACGGTTTTAAAATTTGCTTTCTGTACTGTCCCTATCGTCTAGAGGCCTAGGACATCGCCCTTTCACGGCGGTAACCGGGGTTCGAATCCCCGTAGGGACGCCATATTCGAGTTGGTTTTAATCACTCATTAAAAAGCTCAAGCATTGCGACTTGGGCTTTTTTATTGCCTTAATTTCTAAATATTTCTTTTAAAAGTTTTGAATCATAAATGGCCTTAGGGGCAATCACCTGCTCATTCAGCGGAATATTTTGACCATAGCGCTGCCGCATTAGACGCTGGACTTCATTTTGTTTTAAATCAAATTGTTTCAGTTGTTGTAATGGAGAAAGTTCGATTCCTAAAGCATGCTGATAAGCTTTCCAAACAATTTCAGAACAGTAAATTGCACGGTCATCCCATTCAAAATATATATCATAGGGTTTGCCCAAGTACTTTTCTGCATGTTGTACCAACTTCGTTTTCTGCGGCACATTTAAGGGTTGTTTGAGCCTTTTTACGACATAGTGAGCATTCTCCCCACGCGTGATCCATTGATTTAAAGCGGTATATTGCACAGGTTGAATAGCTTCGAGCACCCAGGTTTGGTTATTTTTATTTACGATCATGCCCATGTGACTATAGGGCGAATGTGTGGCCTTTTGAATGCTTAAACTTTGCTGTGACTTTGAGATATGAAAAATGATATCCCCCGTCTGAAATACGGACTGGGCATAGAGGGCAGAACTGAGCCCCGAAAGAATGACTATTAATATTAAAATTTTAGACATTTTTATTGTAAGCAATATTGATATGAATAAAGGCAACCATAACATGGATGTATGCCGATTGCCCTTATTCTAATAATTCAATGATTGATTAAGCCGACTTACGTGAATTGACTTGCCCTTTAATGACCGCTGTTAAATTTCCTTTGAGATATTTAAAAAACACTTTTAACGGTGAAAGTTTAGGATTTGGCTGTTTGCCTTCACCAATCGATTTAAACTGAGCGGCATACCAAATAATTTCCATAATCGCCATTTTATCAATCATCGGTATGCCAGTTTTAATTTTGTCCACACCGTAACGAACATCCTGCCCCGCCAATAAACGATCAGCCAAATCGACTTCTACAGCGAAAGGACGTGCAATACCAATAAAATCACAAGCTCCACTGTCTAGTGCAGCATTCATGCCTTGCACGGTTCTAAACCCGCCGGTAACCATTAACGCGCATTTCACTTCTTTACGGATATTGTCCGCAAAATCGAGGAAATAAGCTTCACGAGCAATGGTACTGGCTTTACGTTTTTCTTCTTTAGCACCCGCCATCGCTGGCGCTTCATAGGAACCACCCGAGATTTCAATCATATCAATCCCTGCGGCATCGATTGCCTTAAAGACCTCAATCACATCTGCTTCGCTAATTCCGCCGCGTTGGAAATCAGCAGAATTCAGTTTGACCGAAATGATAAAATCATCGGTCGTCGCTGCGCGAACTGCCTTATAGATTTCAAGCAAAAAGCGCATGCGATTTTCATTTGAACCGCCCCACTGATCTTGACGTTTATTGGTCAGTGGCGACAAAAACTGACTAATTAAATAACCATGCGCACCATGCAATTGCACGCCTTCGAAGCCTGCCTTTTCACAAATGTGTGCGGCACGTGCAAAACGCTGAATGATATCTAAAATTTCATCTTCACGAAGTTCGCGCGGTGTTCCAAACGTTGTGGCTAACATCGGACTAAATGGCACAGCAGACGGTGCAACCGTTTCTTTATTTAAACCTTTAGGACATTGACGACCCGGATGTGAAAGTTGAACCAATTGCACCATGCCGTGCTTCTTGCCTAGCTCAGCCCACTGTGTTAACTGCTCCAAATCTCGCTCTGTTTCAGCGACAACAACCCCCGGCTCATTTTTAGCACGAAAATCCACCATGACATTACCCGTAATGGCACAGCCTAAACCACCTTTCGCCCAAGCTTCATATAATCCAAAATGTAAGTGATTGGGTTGGCCTGCGGTATTGGCCAATGCTTCACTCATTGCACCTTTAATGATGCGATTTTTAAATGTGGTATTACGAATTTTAAAGCTTTCAGCTAAATGGCTCATGGCAATGTCCAAAATGAAATAATAAGTCCTGAGTATTTACTCTAATTATTATTTTCTAAAGGTCAAGGATATTTTGACAATGACACTTGTCAAAATATCCATAAGTTTGATTTTAGTATTGGCTGGCTTCAATTAATTTACGGGTATAGTCCGTTTGTGGTCGCGCAAATAGATCTGCGGTGTCTTGAAACTCCATGACTTTGGCATGTCGCAGTACCAACACTTTTTGGCACAAGGCTTTGACCACGTGTAAATCATGACTGATAAATAAATAACTCATATTAAATTCTTGCTGCAAACGCCGTAGCAGCTTCACGATGGCTTTTTGTGTCGTCCGATCTAGTGCCGATGTGGGTTCATCGAGAATCAGCAGTTTAGGACGTAATACCAACGCACGTGCTAAGGCGACTCTTTGCCGTTGCCCACCGGATAACTCATGTGGATAACGCTGCTTGAATGAGCTTGCTAATTCGACTTTCTGCAAAGCTTCATCTATACGCTGTACAATTTCATTTGCAGATAAATGCTGTAAGGCCAGACCTTCGCCAATGGTTTGCTCTACATTGAGCCGTGGATTTAAACTACTGAATGGATCTTGAAAGACGATTTGAAATTCACGACGTAAAGGTCTGAGCTGTTTTTCTGAAAGTTGATTGATGGCGTGTTGATTTAACATAATTTCGCCATCACTTTCTATGAGCCGAGCAATAGCCAGTGCTAAAGAGCTTTTCCCTGAACCACTCTCTCCAACAATACCGATCGACTCACCTTCAGCCATTGTTAAATCCAAAGCTTCTACCGCAACGACATAATTTTTAATGCGATTCAATAAGCCTTGTTTGACTGGGAACTTCACTCCTAACTGGCGTAATTCTAAAAGTGTTTGAGTTTGCGAAACCTGTATTGCTTTACCAAAATCATGGTCTAATAAATTTTGGGTATACGCCTGCTTCGGCTGCTCAAAAATTTCCTGAACACCACCTTGCTCCACCACTTGCCCACGATTCATCACAATCACATATTCTGCATAGCGCTTGACCAAATTCAGGTCATGGCTAATTAATATCATCGCCATATTACGCTGCTGTTGTAGCGACTTTAATAAATTTAAGATTTGCGCTTGCAATGTGACATCTAAAGCCGTGGTTGGCTCATCAGCGATTAAAATATCAGGATCTAAGGCCAATGCCATGGCAATCATGACACGTTGACGCTGCCCGCCTGATAACTCATGTGGATAGCGTCTTAACTTATCTTCAGCATCAGGAATACCCACATCATTTAATAATTCTATAACGCGCTGTCGTGTTTTTGCCTTCGACCATCCCTGTAACAACAATGACTCACCAACAATCTTTTCCACACGATGTAAGGGATTTAAGGCCGTCATCGGCTCTTGAAAAATCATGGCAATTTTCTGTCCACGAATGTTTCGATGCTGCTCAGGACTCAGTCCAAGAATATTCTGTCCATTCAGGCTGACGCTGCCTGTGACCTGCAGATCACTTGGCAACAAACCGAGTATAGCTAGGCTGCTAATCGATTTACCAGAACCGCTTTCTCCAACAATGGCTATCGTTTCACCTGCATGCAAATTAAAATTCAGGTCTTCAACCAAGACCTGTGCTGCATGGGAAATATGTAAATGTTCAACCGCTAATACGATGGGAGGTACATTAACTTGATGATTATTGACGTCTAGGATCGAATGCATCACGTGTCGCCTCCCCAATGTAAATCAATAAAGACAGCACGATCGCTAAGGTAAAAAACCCCGATAAGGCAAGCCATGGTGCATTCAGATTGTTTTTCCCTTGAAGCAATAACTCACCTAAGGACGCGGCATCAGGCGGTAAGCCATAACCTAAGAAATCTAAGGCTGTCAGTGCCGTAATATTTGCCGTGAGCATGAAAGGTAGCTGTGAAAGACTGGAACTCATCGCATTTGGTAAGATATGCCGAAACATAATGGTGCTATCTGTAACGCCAAGACTCCGTGCTGCACGGACATAATCAAAATTACGAGCACGCAAAAACTCTGCACGAACCAAGCCGACCAAAGTGGGCCAGCCAAACAGCAGCATAATGACAAAGAGCCAATACACACTCGGAGTAAACATGCTGACCAAAATCATCACCATGAATAGCATCGGTAGTCCGCCCCAGACTTCTAAAATCCGTTGACCAATGAGGTCTACCCAGCCACCATAATAGCCCTGTATCGCCCCAACCATGATGCCCAATATGGCTGAAGCAAAAGTTAATGCAAAACCAAACAAGAGCGACACACGTAGTCCATATAAAATACGTGCGAGCACATCACGCCCTTGGTCATCGGTACCGAGCCAATTTTGTGCAGTCGGTGCAGATGGCACAGGCACAGCCAACTCTAAATTCGGTGTTTGATAGGAAAATTTAATCAGTGGCCATACAGCCCATCCTTTATCATCAATCAGTTGCTGTACCACAGGATCTTTATAATCTGCCTCAGTTTCAAATACGCCACCGAAAGCAGTTTCTGGATAACTTTTTAATACGGGAACGTATAAAGAATCATCGTATTTGACCAAGAGCGGTTTATCATTGGCAATAAACTCGACAGCTAATGACAACATAAAAATCAAGGCAAAGCTGATAAAGCATGTAAAGCCTAATTTATTTTCTTTAAAACGTTGAAAACGTGCTTGCATGATCGGAGACATTATTTTGCCCCCTGCGAATCAAAATTAATTCGTGGATCAATCATTTGATACATGACATCACTGATTAATCTTAATATCAGCCCCATCAAGGTAAAAATAAACAAGGTGCCAAAAATCACTGGATAATCACGCTGTACAATGGCTTCAAATCCTAATAACCCCAGACCATCTAGATTGAAAATAATTTCAATAAATAGATTTCCCACAAAGAAGATGCCAATTAATGCTTCTGGTAGACCAGCAATAACAATGAGCATTGCATTACGAAATACATGCCCATACAGCACACGTGATTCGGTCAAACCTTTAGAACGAGCAGCAAGAACATATTGCTTATTTAATTCTTCCATAAAAGAGTATTTGGTCAGATAAGTTAAGCCAGCGAAACCACCAATTACCATAGCAAACAAAGGCAACACCATATGCCAAAAATAATCTGAAATTTTGCCAAATACACTTAACTCAGCAAAATTCTCTGAAACTAAACCTTGTAGAGGAAACCACTGAAAATATGAACCACCTGCAAAAAATACAATGAGTAAAATGGCAAAGGCAAAAGCAGGAATGGCGTAGCCGATAGCCAATAAAATAGACGTACTTTTATCAAATAACAGACCATGTTGACGGGCTTTTTTAATGCCTAATGGAATAGACACCATATAGATCAGCAAGGTACTCCATAAGCCAAGGGATAAGGATACAGGCAGCTTTTCCCAAAGTAGCTGGGTCACAGGCTTATCTTTAAAGAAACTGGTACCAAAATCTAGCGTCACATAGCCCTTTAACATGAGCCAAAAACGTTCGAATAATGGTTTATCGAAACCATATTGCGCTTCGATTTTTGCCACCATTTCTTCACTGAGGCCTTTAGCACCTTGGTATTTACTGCCTGTCGTCGCAGTTTCACCACCACCTGTGTTTCCCATACCTTGAAAGGACTCAGCTTGCTGTATGGCTTGTTCAACAGGTCCTCCCGGTGCAATCTGAATCACGACAAAGTTAATCAGTAAAATGAAAAACAATGTTGGAATAATCAGGAGCAATCTTTTTAAAATATATGTGCCCATGTTGCTTTAACATTCCCTGTCATTCATTAGTATTTATTGTTGGCGCAAATAGTTTGCAACTTTTTTCGATTGCGCTTCATTACTCCACCAATAATCAATACCTGTTGATAATTTTGGTTTTACTTTTGGCTGTTGATACATATTCCAATACGCAAACCATTTTTCACCTTTACCATAGGTTGGAATTTGATAATACCCAGCTCTTAATAATCGATCCAATACTTTGGTACGCACCACCAATTGTTCACGATTTGGTGCCCGAATCACCTGTTGTATGACTTCATCAATGATCGGACTTTTAATGCCAGCATAGTTGTAATTGCCAGGCTGATCTGCCGATGCACTTCCCCAAAATTGCGCTTGCTCATTACCCGGATTGAGCGACTGTGGCATAACATTTGTTGTCATATCAAAGTCTTTCGAACGCATCCGTTCTATATATTGAGGCACGTCCACTTGGCGAATGTTTACAGTCACACCTAAACGTTTCATATTGCGCACAAAAGGCATTAATGTTCGCTGTAAGCCATCTTGGTGAATGAGAAATTCAATACGAATGGCTTGACCATGTCGGTCTAATAATTGACCATTTTTAAATCGATAACCAGCATTTATTAATAGCTGACGAGCAGTCAATAAATTATTTCGATTAAATCCACTAGCATCCGAAACGGGATATTTCCAGTTTGATAACACCCCTTTACGCTCTAAAGGGGTTAATTTCGTTAACAATGGTTTTAAAATTTGCATTTCAGCATCTGAGGGTACCCCTTTAGCTTCTAACTCACTATTTGAAAAATAGCTTTGTAGGCGCTGGTATTGACCATAAAACAGAGCTTTATTTTGCCATTCAAAATCATAAGCATAGGTTAAAGCTTGTCGAAAACGAATATCATTAAACGGCGATCGACGCGTATTAAATACAAAACTTTGAGTTGCAATTGGATTTTCATGCTTATCACGATACTTCACCACCATTCCTGCAGTGATGGACGGAAACTTATATTCCGTCACCCATTTTCGTGCTGTAAATTCCTCATGCAAAGTATATTGGCCAGACTTAAAGCCTTCAAAAGCAACATCTAAATTTCGGTAATAGACATATTTCAAATGATCAAAATTATATCGTCCGCGATTAATCACTAAATCACGTCCCCAATAATTAGGATTGCGCTTAAAACTAATACTACGGCCAGAATCAATTCGATCAAGTAAATACGGGCCAGAACCTAAAATCGGCTGCATAGTAATTTTAGTAAAATCTTTTTTTGCCCAATCTTTTTTGGAATAAATCGGCATTTGCGCCAATATTAATGGCATTTCAGCGTTATTACCCGACTTAAAGGTCATTTTGACTTCATATTTAGATAACACTTGGGTTTTATCTAAATCTGCCAAATACATTTGTAAACCTGGGTTTGACTTGGTCTGAAAAGTATCAAAACTAAATTTAACATCTTCAGCAGTGAGTTCTGAACCATCACTAAATCGTGCTTTTGGATTTAAGTGATAAATGACAAAATTCGTATGATCGGGGTCGAACGTTACCTTCTCAGCTAATAATGGATACATCACGCCAGGTTCATCTAAAGAGCTATCCATAAGGGAGTCAAATAAATAATTTACCCCCTCAGCCGCACTGCCCTTACCATTCATACTGTTTAAATTGTCAAATGTCCCATTTGATGAAGTACTTAAATATCCACCTTTGGGTGCAGAAGCATTGGCATAAGGCATGACTTTGACAGAGTCATATTTGGGTGTGCTATGAATCGCAATATAAGGCGTGGTCTGTATCGCAGACCACACACTTTGACCGAACAGAGTAAGCACACAAATCCCAATAGCTTGATGTGCTGATTTGAACGACACCAACATCACTGACAACTCCCTGTAGTCGTTGCTTAATTCGGTACTTTAATCACGTCACCAATACGTAACTGAGCAGACGGTTGCATATCATTCATTTCAGCGAGTTTTGATGTATCAAGTCCATAACGACTTGCTAAACCAATCAGCGTATCGCCGCGTTTAATACGGTATTCACTAATAGTTTTAGGGACTTGTAAATTTTGACCGACACGCAGTCCTGCACGCGGGTTCAAGTTATTTAATTCAGCCAATGCTGCCACAGTTAAACCTGTCCGACTAGCAATCGAATTTAAAGACTCGCCTGATTTCACAGTATAGCTTTCAGTATTTGTTGGTTTCACATTGCTCGTAGAGGATTTAGCTTCCGTTTTTTTGGTTTCAGTTGCTTTACTAGCTACATCAGCAGGTAGTTCACCATCTACTTTTAAACGCTGCCCTACACGAATCGCACTATTGGTATTTAGGCCATTTAATTCAGCTAAATAACGTAATTGAAGATGATATTTCTTCGCAATCACACCCAATGTTTCACCTGATTTCACCACATGAATATCGGTCGCATCAACGGAATTCGTTCGTGTATTGGTTTTGCTTTCAATTTTGGTCGCCTCAGCTTTGGTTTCTACTTTAACCGGTGCGACATCACCTGTTAATTTTAATTTCTGCCCAACGCGTAGACCAGAACTACGCTCTATACCATTTAAATTTGCGACATAGTCCATGCCTAAATCATAGCGACTAGCAATGCCTGTCAGTGTATCGCCAGACTGCACCACATATGTATCCGGAACAGTTGAACTTGCAGGAACTTTAATGCTTTGCCCAGCCATCAGCCCACTATTTACCGACATATCATTTAGACTCGCCAATTCTGACAAACTGATTTTTGACTGCGTCGCAATGCTGTAAAGCGTATCACCACGCTGCACTTTATAGCTTTCAACTTTATACGCAGGATCAACTTTGACATTTTCAATGCGATTCACGACTTTGCTTTCGAGCTTCTCAACTTCTGCTACAGCTTGTAATGGCACATTAATTTTTTGCCCCACCATCAAGCTACTGCCAGCCGTTAAGCCAGTTGTTAAATCTGCCAACTCTTGATTTGACAGCGCATAACGATCTGCAATGAGTTTTAGATATTCACCACGTTTTACCGTGTAGGATTTGGTTTGAACTTTTGCAGGTTTTTCGACAACTTGAGCGGCTTTCTTATCAGCTTCCAATTTTGCTTTCGATGCAGGCGTTTCTTTTAGGGATAATTTCTGTCCAACATATAAACCACTCGTGGTGGTTAAACCATTGTAGTCGGCGAGTTGCTTCGTACTTAAACCAAATTGACTCGCAACAGCTGTAAGACTGTCATTTGCTTTCACCACATAGCTATCTGCGATAGGCTTAGCTTTCGATTCTTCATTATTTTGCACAATCGGTTTCGCATCATATAAATAGATGGTCGTACCGACATACAAGGTCGAATCTGGCGAAATTTGGTTCCAAGCTGCAATATCACGCCAATTCACGCCATTTTTCATCGCGATCAACGCTAATGTGTCGCCCGCTAAAACTGTATAAGTACTGCGTTTACCTTTAGGTGGTACAACTACAATTTCAGAATCTGTACGAATGACATTTTTACCTTGGTTGCGTTTGGCTTCTTCGGAATCTGCACCTGTATTTTCAGCCACGCTTTTCGGGTAAGAGAACCCTTTGGTCAGTTCTTTACCTTGTTGATCTGCAATCGACTGGCTGGTCTGAATCGCAGTCAACTTAATCTTGCCATCATAAGGATCGACAATTTCAGTGCCTTTCGGCGCAATAGCTTTAATTTCCTGAACGACTTCTTCTTGTTCTGCTTTAGTCGCTACTGGTTTTAATACCTCATCGACTGTTTTGGTCTCACCTTCAGCTTTAATAGCCGCCATGATTTGCTCACGCTCATTTGCGCTGAGTGGTGGCTCGACAGATACGGCTTTCACAGGCGTCGAAGGTGTTACAGCGACTGGAATACGCGGCGCACTTGGAATATCACTATTCGATGCAAATGCAGCCAAAGCAGATGATCCTATTGGCGTTTTGCCTTTCGTTCCTGATGGAACACTCGGCGTTACCGTTGTAGCGACTACAGGTGGTTTGGCAGAAGCTGTCACTGTCGGCTGTGTTTTAAGCGTAGGTGGCGTCACTTTAGCGGGCTGAATAGTTTTACTATTTAATTCCGGCGGAGTAACACGTGACGGTGTTATTTCAACATTATTTTTTGGTAAGTTATAAGTTGAATTACTTGCCCAATAACCTGATGAACCACCTGATTGTAATTTTTTCAAACGTGCATCAACTGATGGACTCACATCCGCAGGAATTAAAATCCGCATTGGGCTGCTGCTATCAATCACATCGCCACGATGACCAGGGTTTAGTGCATAGAGTTCTGCACGGCTTAAACCGGTAATAGATGCAATTTCATTTAAATTTGCAGGCCCTACAGCCACTTCACGAAAGTGTGGACGGTTGGCAATTGGTGGCAAACTTACGCCATAGGCACTTGGATTTTTAATAATTTGAGCAACAGCCAAGAAACGTGGGACATAGTTCATGGTTTCTTGGGGCAGTTTTAGCGACCAATAATCCGTTGGCAAACCTGCCGCACGGTTACGGTTAATCGCCTGTTGAATGCGGCCCGGCCCTGCATTATATGCAGCCAAAGCCAATTCCCACGAACCGAACTGGTTATGTAGCGCACCTAAAAACTCATAAGCTGCACGCGTTGATTCCACTACGTCACGACGACCATCATACATTGAGGTTTGTTTTAAGCCGTAAATACGTCCAGTACTTGGAATAAATTGCCATAAGCCCGCTGCGGCTGCACTTGAGGTTGCTGCTGGGTCATAAGAACTTTCAATCACTGGTAATAACGCCAACTCAGTCGGCAAACCACGACGTTCTGCTTCTTTAACCGTGTGATATAAATAACGGGACGCACGCGCACTTAAACGATCAATATATGGTTGACGTGAAATAAACCAACCACGCTGCGCTTCAATTCGCGTATCCCAGTGGTTCAAATCCATTTTGAAACCCACAGTCATACGCTTCCAGACATCACCATGCTTCAGTACTAAAAGGCGATCGCCTTCTACGGCACGCATGTCTGTTGCAGAAAGTAAATCTTCGAGTGAATCTAAACTATTGGCATCGAGAAAGTTTGAGCCAACTTGTTTACTTGCTGAGTTCTGCTTAGTCGTTTGCGATGAAGAACAGCCCGTCAGACCAAGAGCTGCGAGCGCAGAACCCAAGACTGTAAATTTAAAAATTTGTGGTAACGTAGGCTGCCAGACAGTCGCAGTTGATTTATACATAAAAAAATCCAGACAACTCATATAAAATTTATTTTTTAGATATGCCATTGTAGTGAAGCAGAACACAGACACAAGGCGTTAATTTAACGCTATTTCAGTATAAATGTTACAAGAAATTAAAAAAATCGCCAGAAATGGATTTCTCTCTGTCATTTGCGTTATACAATATACGGTTCTGAATGCTTGTTTTTCTCCGGATTTGATTTATGTCTCAAACAATCACGCTTTATGTTGATGGTGCATGTAAAGGCAACCCTGGCTTAGGGGGTTGGGGGGCGTATATCATCCGTGAAACTGGAGAAGAAAAACTCTGCGGTGGTGAAGCTGAAACCACCAATAACCGTATGGAATTGACTGCGGCAATTGAAGGTATTCAACACTGTCCGACCGATGCAAAACTGATCATTTGGACAGACTCTAACTATGTCAAACAAGGCATTACCGAATGGATTCATGGTTGGAAAAAGAAAAACTGGAAAGATGTTAAAAATCCAGATCTGTGGAAATTACTGGATGCAACTTGTCAGGGTCGGGAAATTGAATGGAACTGGATTAAAGGACATGCAGGCCATCCGGGAAATGAAATGGCTGATCAATTGGCCAATCTAGGCGCTGAAAAAACCCTCGAACACATCAAACAAGCGGCATCATCTACAGCTGAAGTACCTAAAAAAAAAGCTGAACCTGACTGGCTATTAAATGATCCATTTGGACTTGAATTTGCTGATAGCGAGGATGAAGCAGAAGAAATCTCAGCCGAGTCAGCTATTGACGCAGAGCAGATTGATGACATTACGATAGAACAACAAGCAACAAACACGGCATCAACGTTGAATGAAGCTGCCCCTATACAGTCTAAGCAAGCTGCTGAAATCCATCCAATGATTGTCATTACACCAGCAACCGTCGATGTATCTGGCCCACGACAATTAATTTTGGATACGGAAACCACAGGTTTCTATTTCCAAGATGGCGACCGTATTATTGAAGTCGGTGCAGTGGAAATGATTAACCGCAAACTGACCGGTAGCTCAATTCATATTTATATCAACCCGCAAAAACCTGTCGGTGAATCTGAAAATATTCACGGAATCAGTGATGACTTTCTAAAAGACAAACCACTGTATGCTGACATTGCTGATGTATTATTTGACTATCTAAAAGGCGCAGAAATCATTGCGCATAACGCAACCTTCGATATGAACTTCCTAGATATGGAGTTTAAACGTGCAGGTTTTGTTGCCTTATCGGAGGTATGTGAAGTCACCGATACCTTGGCTATGGCCAAAGCCAAGCATCCAGGCCAGAAAAACTCACTCGATGCATTAGTGCGTCGTTATGAAATTCCACAACGTGACCGTACCTTCCATGGTGCGTTACTCGATGCGGAAATTCTGTCTGACGTATACCTAGCAATGACGGGCGGTCAGGTTTCCTTTGATATCGATGCCCTGACCCACTCGCAAAATGAAGATGGTTCGCAAACCCGCGCCGCTGTTGAAATAGAATTACCTGTGATTTTACCTTCAGCAGATGAACTTGAAGCCCATGAGACATGGATCAAACAATTTGAAGAAAAACATGGTACACCTTGCCTTTTTGCGAAATAAAATCTAAATTTCGTGTTACTTTTTGTATATAAACAATTCTTACATACGCTATAGTAAAACCATAAACATGGACCGCCTTAAGGGGCGGTTAATAAACAAGATAAAACATCTAGGAAAGGTGCAGATACATGTCTTACCAAACCTCTATCCATTTTGATCCAACGGCTTTGCTGATAATAAAAAATGAGGTTGATAACTCAATCAAGTTAGTCGAATCAGCAGTCAGCACCTTAGTTGAAGATCAAACTTTACCTTTCGGGATTGATGATGCACTGATTCAATTTGAACAATGTGCTCAAGTACTAGCTTTAGTTGATATGCCAAGTTTGGCAAAAATCGCTCAATATTCAGCAGAGTTAATGCGCAAGATCATGGGGAATCCTGCGCAAATTAACACTCAAGAGGTCATCGCACTGAGCGAAGGCACGACCATGCTGAAACGCTACATCGAATTTATCTGCCTACGTGAAGTTAAAATTCCACAATTCCTGCTGGACAGTCTTAATCGTCTAGAACTATCTTTAGGTAAACCTCTAACGTCGGAAGGCCAACACATTGAGTCCCTACTCGATTGTATTACTCCTGACTTTGACTTACCTCAAGCTCCTGCACTTGAAAAATCAAAATACGTTCACCGTCTGTATAAGTTGGCGTTGAATAAATTGATTAAACAAGAAGAAACTGAGCTGGATTTGCAAGCGATTAAATTGGTCGGTGCGTATTTAGCAGGCCTTTCAGACAAACATCCAAGTAAACAATATTGGAACTTGGTTTTTGTTGCGTTTAATCAAATTGATCAAATCTTAATTACCGATGCTCGTTTACGTACCTTGGTAAGCATTGAACGCAATATGGCTCAATATTTTGCAGGAACTGAGCGCTTTAAAGCATCCATTTCTGATTTAGCCAATGTCTTAAGTCTAAACATTAGCCAAGAAGATGACATTTCTTATCATATTCGTGGCAAATTAAATATCGGTGAAGACCTTCTTACCGACACCCAATTGCAAGTTTTCAGTCGTCATTTATATGGTCCTGACTTCGACACCATGCATACCATTGGTGAATTGGTTACGACTGAAATGACGCAAATTCGTAATGATATTGAATTTAACTATCAAAATATGACGCCTGAAAAAACCCAAGAACTTCAAGCGAAATTAAACGAATTGGCAAATATTTTCAAAGTCTTGAACTTAAATGAAGCGTATAACGACCTGTCGCGTCAAGCTGCGTCATTAGGTAATGCTGAGATTTTACAAGATGAAAGCTTTGCCCAGCAGTTGATGAACAATATCTTGTCTGCCATGAACTCGATTGGTGTGCTTGAGCGTCATCACACTTCTAGCCGCTTACAACTTCGTGTGAATAATATGAATATTTCACTCGATCGTTTAGATGAAGCACACGCTGCCCTGTTAAATGAGACCAAGGTTTTAATTGATGCTGCTAGCCAATCTTTGGTTCAGTATTTACAAAACCAAGATTTGACACAACTTGAAGCGACTGCAACTCAATTCCGTGAAATTGGTGGTGCAATGTTGTTCCTCAATGCAGATGCAGCTCAAAATGCGCTGAATTCAACAGCTCAATTCATTGTGAAACGAGTTGAATCTTCAACAGCGATTGATGCAAATGAAGTGAATCAAGCATTAGATTCATTGGCAAGCGCAGATATGTTGATTGACAATTTAAAGAACAAACAACCTGTTTTACAGGGCATGTTTAAGGTAGCATTGGACAGTAGCGAAAAACTGAAATCAGCAGCGGCCTAATGTCTAAATTATCACTTGCGTATATCTTCAAACAACAGCAATTGCTGGTCGATGAAAACTTTCAACTTCCCGAAGTTGAGCAACTCGCAAGTGATTTAAATATTGGCACGGGTGATCGAGTGATTGCCCGTGATCTACTTGAAAATGAGCCAATTCCTGAAGGCTTACAACTCATCCCTATTCGTCAGCTTTTACAACTTTGGAATGTTCAGCAATTTGAACAAGCCAGCCGTGCTATTCAACTTTTAGAATGGCGCCGTAATCATAAATTTTGTAGCCACTGCGGTACTGCAACTCAAGTCCACGCCACAGAATATGCTATGGTTTGCCCTGCTTGCGGTTATCACCAATACCCTCGTGTCAATCCTTGTGTCATTACCGTCATTACCCGTGGTGAAGATGAAATTTTATTGGCAAAAAATGCAAAAAATGTCCGTGCTATGTATGGACTGATCGCAGGTTTTGTTGAAGTGGGTGAAACTCTAGAAGAAGCGGTTCGTCGTGAAACTGAAGAAGAAGTTGGGCTGAAGGTCAAAAATATTCAATATCTGGCAAGCCAACCTTGGCCTTTCCCAAGTAATTTAATGATCGCCTTTAAAGCAGAATATGCTTCAGGTGAGCTTCAATTACAAGAAGAAGAAATAAGTGATGCGGCTTTCTTTAAATTTGATGCATTACCTGAAATTCCGTTCAAAGGAAGTATCGCCCATTCGATGATTATGCATGTCATCCATGGGTCTGCTGTTGCAGATGACACTGAAGCATGGTTATAAGTAGCTATTTTTAGTAAATAAATCATGCAATAAAAAAACCGCCATACTTGGCGGTTTTTATTCTCAATCATTTAACCAAAGACATTAAGGTGGACTAATTTCATCGAGTACACGCATGATTTCAGCTTTGGTTTTAAAGAAGCGACTAAATAAACTCGAAACTGAACCAATCATCGTGATGTGCCCAACACGTGGGATTTGAATCAACTGACTATGGTTGCCTGAGGCTTTTAATCGACGATCAAAATCTTCACTATTGCTATGGCCAACGATATTGTCTTTATCCGCAGTGAATAGATAATGCTTCACTTGATTGTGCTCAACAAAATAATACGGCATCACTTGTTGATACGGTACATTTTGATCAAAGGCATCTGCACAAATCGGATCACCTTTATAATCAAAATGATATGGCCCTGCCAATCCCACAATTGCACGAATATTCTCTTTCACTTGTAGCTGATAAGGCGTCGGATGATACAGTGCAGACATGACATTAAATGCCCCTGCCGAATGTCCCATTAACACCACATTTTCCACTTCAATCTGCAACTTATGCTGAGACTGCGTCAAATAGTTTAATGCAAGGCTAAGATCATCAATTGAAACCGGAAAAATATATTCAGGTGCGAGATGGTAATTAATGACAGCAACATCGAAGCCTTCTTTGGCAAAAGCTTCACCAATGAATCCATAGTCCTTTTTGTCACCATGCATCCACGCTCCACCATGTACAAACACGATGAGTGGACGTTGCTGACGAGGTGCTGACGTGCGATACAAATCTAGGCGATGGCGCACTTTTAGACCATAAGGGATATTGTTTTGAACATGATATCCTTGTTTGGGTGTCAGTCGATTTAATGCATAACTGCCAAAATCATATAACCGAAAATTTCGATATAAAGATTTAGCCAAATCCATTTTTTGCTGAAGCCGCAGAGACCATTGATTCATATTTTACAGCATCATTTCCGACATTTTATTGAGCATTTGGATCGACAGCATCCGGATCTATCGCTACAGGCGTTTGTACTTCAGGTTGCACATTACCTACAGCAGGTGTGGTGTAACTTGAGTTAATTGAACGTGCCTGTGGATTTGGGTTCTGATCAATATTATCGATTAAAGTGATAATTCGCGTTACATTACCCACTTGTTGCAAGATTTGATTTAAGTCTGTGATTTCCGCACTGTTTAAACGGCCCATCACATAAAGAACAGCATCTTCAGTATGAATGTGTACTTTGCTGTCAGATACCACAGGCGCTTTCATAATCAAACCACGGGTATTCGCAGTGACCGCAGTATCTTGCATGATGGTGCTATAGCTGATCTGATTACCCACTGTAATATAGTTATGTACAGTTTTGACATCACTCATTGAACGGACATTTTCTTCTGCCAATTCTTTTAAATGATTATCTGGCACTTGCCCAGTCAATAAGACATTGCCATGAAAACTTTCAATATTGACACGTGACTGTTTAAAACGAGTATCTAATTTATATAAGTTAATTTTTGCTGTTCGAACAATGGAAGAGTCAATAAAAACTTGTCCCAATGAGCGTGCGCCGCTTTCAGTTCCTACAGGTGCTGATCCTGTTCCATTCGAAATAAAACTCGCACAGCCAGATAAACTTGCGACACAAAGCATCGTTATTGCAATACGCTTAACCACTCAGCACGACTCCTCAAATTTCCACACGTATTTTTCTATGCGTTTACACAGTTTGTTTTATCAAAGATTAATCAACTCTTGATCAAAAGTAAAAGCATTTTCAATCCATTGCTGATGATACGGGTATTTAGAAAAGTCTTGCTGTAGTGTTTTTGCAAAGTGTTGATAAAAATCAAAACAAATTGCATCAAAGCGACAATAATAATTTTGATAATGTGACTGTTCATTTAAAAAATGCAACGCAGTCTTCATCATCTTACGTTGTTTATGAATAGAGATACTTTCGATGGCTTGGGCATAACGGGTATGCGAACGAGCTTTAACTTCAATAAACACCAATTCTTGACCACGTGCAACGATCAAATCAATTTCACCATAACGACTATGATAATTCTGTTGCACCTGTACATAGCCTTGCTGCTCAACCAAACGCAGCGCTTGCCGTTCTGCCCACTGCCCCAGATTCATCTGTCCCAAATTCATCTGCTCTAAGTTTAGCTGCATCGTTTCATCCCTAAAGTGAGATCGCCACGATACCTTTTTTACTTCGCTCATAGCAGTGGGGAACACGCTGAATATTGTTTTGACTAATTTTGATTAGTCCTGTTCGCCCCTGAAACTCAATACTTTTTAATTTCGGTTCTTGCAAATATTGTTTTGCAATATGCCATGTGTCCCCACCAAAAGCTAAAAGACGTTGATATGGCATATCTACTGGATTTTCCTCATAAGCTCGGATCAGGTCAGGCCAACGTGCATCATGTAAGGCAGGTGCATCACAAAATTTCAGTCCTATAGGAATGGGCTTAGTAGCCTCAATCGCATTGGCTACGCTATATAGTTTCGCTTTGGGCAGTTTTGTTTGACTGTTTATCCATTCATTATTGCCTAACAACAACACCCCTTGATTTTTGTCCAGCTTCGTTGGGAGTTGTTCAACCACTTGTATCGGCACTGAACTTTGACTAATTAAGGACATGAGCAATAATTCATGTTCTGCCTCAGTTGCAGGCTGACGTAACACTAACACTTGCGCTAGTTTGTCTTTTTCGAAGACTTTTTGGAGTGCTAAAGCATCATCACGTTTTGATAGACTGTACTGCCAGACGTTTGGAATTTGGCTCGTCGTTTCATTTAAAGCCAACACGCGGACTTTAGGCTTTGCTTTTACAAGTGCTTCTACATCTTGACGTGCTAAAGGACCAATCACCAATTGAGTTTTTTTATTGACCTGTTGCTTCAATATCGCTGCAATTTGCTTTTGATTTGAATCTACAAACTTAATGGGCACTTTGTAGTCTGACGATTGATATGCGCTATTGAAACCTTGCTTAATACTGGATGCGGCTCGCGCCATAGGGCCAGATTCAGGTAGAATGACCAAGACGTCTGCCTGTGCAGCAGTAAACAGACTGCTTAAAAGGCAAAGACCCAAAATTTTGTTCTTATTATCCAACATGGAGAAACCTATGAGTGCTCAGTTATTTGTTGTTGCAACTCCAATCGGGCACTTAGATGATATTAGTTATCGTGCAATTGAGGTATTGAAGTCGGTTAAAATTATTGCCGCCGAGGATACACGAACTTCCGCACAATTACTTAAACATTTTAGTATCAATACACCTTTAACCGCCTGCCACGACCATAACGAAAGTAACAAAATAGACCAGCTGATTGAACGCCTCGAAAAGGGTGAAAATATGGCGCTAATCAGTGATGCAGGCACGCCATTGATCAGTGATCCTGGCTTTAAATTGGTTCGAGCTGCACAAGAAAAAAATATTCGTGTCATTCCTGTGCCAGGTGCCTGTGCTGCCATTGCTGCTCTCAGTGCTGTCGGCCTACCCAGTGACCGTTTTAGTTTCGAAGGCTTTTTACCTTCTAAACAGTCACAACGTCTTTTAGCATTGGAAAAACTGAAAGACGAAACTCAAACCATGATTATTTATGAAGCGCCGCACCGTATTGTGGATTGCCTAAAAGATATGTCGAATGTCTTTGGTGCAGATCGTCCTGTGGGCTTTGCACGTGAAATTACCAAAACATTTGAAACTATTAAAAAAATGTCTTTGGGTGAATTGGTTCATTTTGTCGAATCTGATCACAATCAGCAAAAAGGCGAAATCGTTTTGGTGATTGGTGGTGCGACCGAAGAAAAAGACCTAGAGCAAGAAAAGTTAGACAAATTGCTAACACGTTTACTTCAAGATTTGTCCGTGAAAGCTGCCTCTCAATTGGCTGCAGATTTAACTGGGATTAAAAAGAAAGTGGCCTATCAACGTGCTTTAGAGTTAACCCAAGCGAACGATTAAGCTTAATTTTTTTTATTTTTAATTTGAACCGCTTATGGGACCTACGGGTTCCATAAGCTATCCCATACAATAATTTAAATAGAATGAAAAAAGTTGCTTATAACATGTCCATAAATCTGTCTGTCAAAAAACCGCTGATGTTCATTCTCTTTAATCTGGTTTGGCTCACCGCCCTTGCACATATTATTTATACTGGCATTCAACCCTATCCGCACTATATTAGTGGCGAGCAAATGACGGCCGATCATAGCGCGATTGCGATGGTCTGTGGATATTGTTCCCTCTATTTTGTAGTCGGTAATTTACTCAAACTGAGCCAATTTTGGGATAGGCATCGCTATTGGGCTTATGTCGTTTTGAGTGCGGTATTACTTTTTCAATCTTTTGTCGCTGCTGTGGCGGCCATGCATGCACCGCCGTATATTGCTGCATTTATTATTAATTGTATGTTTTTGCTTTTACTGCATTTTGTGTTCTATCCTATTTACGCGATCAGTCGTAAATATATGAAGCCAAAGACGGCTTGAAGCGACTTCACATCTTATTAACGACTTAACTTCTTGAGCAAACATGCTACAGAGTTAAAAAATGAATGACGTTCATCATCGCACAAGCGAATGAAGCAAAAAAAACACCACATGACGTGGTGTTTTTTCACTTTTAATCTTTTGCCGATTCGTCTGGAGGGACTTCGGTAATACGACCACCACGCGCTAAGAACGCCGCAACTTCATCTTCAAGCGCCTGACGTTGTTTTAGTTTTGCAGTCACTGTTAATGTTTCAGCTTCAGAGGTGTCACCATCAGAGGCAGAATCAGCTGCGTCACCTGCACCTTTTTCAGCTGCTTGTGCTTCATCTTCATCAACTACAGAATCTTCTGGATCATCATAATCGTTCATATCAGTCATTGTGTTCTCCCCGCGAATGACTTCTGTTTGCCAGCGAATGGCTGGTTTTAAATTAACAGAAATTTAGCAATCTCTGAGCATTTCGACTAGTACCCACAACCAAAAAATCGTATCTTTTTTAATCAAAATCGTAACCTTGTTTATACGACTGTCTAAAAAATATCAGACTTTGACCTAAGCTGCGTAGATTGTCTCTTTTAAAATACTCAGACCATTGGCTTGAGCCATAAACGCATCTTTTAGAACAGTCTGATTTTCCACTTGTTTTAAACCAAAGTTTCGCGCCCACACCACAGGTGAAAAAGTGGTGGTTTCTAACCAACCAATCGCGGACATACTATGCATCATGGCATCGTTTTGCCCTTTACGGCGGTGCTCATAGCGCTTCAAACTTTGTTCATGTGCCCACACACCTCGTTTTTTATCGGTCAAAAGCACATCGCAAAGCACCGCTGCATCTAAACAGCCAATATTCACGCCTTGTCCTGCAAGCGGATGAATCACATGGGCCGCATCTCCAATCAGCGCTAGACCATCATGAACATATTGCTGTGCAGCTCGTGCCTTCAATGGAAATTTAGCACGTGGCGTTGCTTCTAAGACTTCGCCGAGCATGTGATGGCTTTCTCGAGTGAGCAACGCAGTAAATTCAACATCGGATAAAGCCACATATTCATCGGCATAATCATCTGGTAAGGTCCACACAATCGATTGCCAATAACCGCTTTCTTCTTTTTTCAGACTCGCCATCGGCAAAAATGCCAAAGGTCCTGTTTCTAAGAAAATTTGACGCGCTACATGCTGATGCGTTTGGGCGGTTTTAATTGCACAGCTCACACCAGCTTGTTTATAGTCCAGCACATCTAGATCAATGAAAGCTTGCTCACGGACAAATGAGTTTGCACCATCTGCACCAATCACCAGTTTTGTTTTGAGCTGGGTACCATCTGCGAGGTGAATGATCCACACACCAACGCCACGCTCAACTCGACTGACCTTGACTTGGGTTCGGTAGTCTTCGAGTTGTTCTAGCATTTTTTCTTGAATGGCTAAATTCAAAACACTTGGTTCGACCATTGAACCTAAAGCTTGCTCAACTGATGGCGTTTGCTCTGTAGCATGGCCAAAATTGATTTCGCCATAGCCATTTTTATTCCACACCTGCATGCCTGTATAAGGCTGCTGACGGGCAAGCTTTTCCCAAATGCCCACGGTCTTGAGTAAATGAATAGTGGCCTGACTAAGCGCCAAAACCCGAGGATTCGCAATACTTTTGGTTTTTTCTGCATCCAAAATAGGTGCCGCATCCAATACCGTAGCCTGCACACCTCCCTGCGCCAATAACAATGCCGTTAAACCACCAACCAAACCACCGCCGACAATTACGGCATCCAATACATCTGTTTGATTTAAACTCATGCTTTTAGCCCCATTGCATAATTCGCGACCAAAGGCTTGATACCCGGAATGGTGTCAAAGGCAACTAACCCAGTATTGCGGATCAATTTTAAAATTGGGTTTTGGTTGCTAAAACCACGAACAACTGAATCACAGAATTTAATCACCCGCTGCTGATCGGTCAGGCGCGATTTTTCATAATCCAGCAACATAGCTGCATCACCCAAATCGGCATTTTTTTCAACTTGCTCTGTTAAATAACGGCGCAGTACATAGGCATCACGCATACACAAGTTAAAGCCCTGACCCGCGACAGGATGAATAGTATGCGCAGCATTGCCCATCAGCACCACACGGCCGACAGCTTGTTTTTCTGCAAGCACTTGGGACAATGGGAAGCTGAAACGTTTACCTGTTTTTTTGAATTTACCTGCACGGTCGCCATAGGTTTCTTGCAAGGCATCTAAGAAATGCTGATCATTTTCATCACCCATCCACTCGCCTTCAGTTCCTTTCGGCACAGGCCAAACCACTGAGCGGCGGTATTCCCCCGGAAGTGGCAACAGCGCTAACGGGCCAAGTGGACTAAAGCGCTCAAAGCCGACATGAGCATGCGGTTTAGAGGTTTGTACCGTCGTTACAATCGCCACTTGATCATAATCATGTTCTGATGCGCCGACACCTAGGGCTTTACGGCAGAATGAGTCACGGCCATCTGCGGCAATCACAATTTTAGATTGTAGTTTGAGCTGTTCTTCAGCACGCTGTGCTTCTAAATATGCAAAGTCTGCATCCTGCGTCAGTGAAGTCACTTGTACGCCATCAATTAATTCAATCAACGGTTCTTTTTTGACTTCTGTGAGCAGCACACGGCCTAACCATGCATTTTCAATGACTTGTCCAAAGCTTTCGACTTTTTCTTGTTCTGCTTTGAGTCTTGCCTTACCAAAACTACCTTGCTCTGTAATATTCACTTCTAAAATAGGTGTGGCGTGTTCCTGCAAAGCATCCCAGAGGCCTAGTTCTTGATAAATTTGCACCGTACGGCGTGACAAGGCGCTGTTTCGTGCATCAAAACTCGAGTGATAAGGCTCAAGGTTTGCATCATCATAATTGGGGTATTTAATGGCTTCTAAAAGTTTTACGCCAATTTTGGCTTTGGCCAACATGAGTGCCAGACTTAAACCGACCATTCCACCACCCACAATGATGACTTCTTGCTGCATGCGTGTTTCCTTATCTGTTGTATTCGATTCGAGTGTCGAAATACGTCATTTATATATTGGATTTATCTTACATCATGACTCAGTTTTTTGACATTGTAATACACGCTCTTGTTGTAGTTTGTGAGGATTGAGCGATGCTTTTAAATCCTGTGTGATTGAGTAACCCCATACGCTCATCACAATCCAGAATGGAATCATTAGAATTGAAAGATACGCACGCCATGTGGCTTTTATGCCATATTGATATGGCTGCGGTCACTATGTTTTTTGCACAGGCAATGGATATTGCTTTAGTCGCACAGTACGTATATTTCGAGGTCAATAAAATAGAAAATGCAGCATTACAAATAAAATAAAGTAAAAATAGTAAAGAAGCCATATAGCACATCAAATTCATGGGGATGACAGAGAAACCAATTTGTGCTCTTCAACCATGGAAAAACCATGAAATGCAATATGCAAATAATGAGCATAGTTAGGCTAAGAAAAATTATCTGTTTAATTTTTTCTGTGCGTGTATAACTTGAGCTGAAGTTTGTCATCTTATTCTCTTCTTTATTATGATGGCTATTCAATCAGACATATTATCTACTTACTTTACCTATCCATGAAATTTAATAAGCCATTGAATTGAGGATATAAATAAACATATAGATCTCAATAAGGAAAAAAACATTTTGGTTTGTACAATTGTTGGTTTTTATGTCGGAGGCTGTGCTCTCCCAATATTGATTTGTCTTTGACTTTTATCATAGTTCGCAAATAGACCCAAAGACTATGAGACATTCAAGAATTCAGACCTTATTATTTTCTCAATGATTATATATGTTATTGTATAGCAATAATATTTAAATAATTCAGTCAAAATATTTGGATCAATATGAGTCAAAAAATATTACAACGCTATGAACAACTACTAAACGATTCTGCTTCTATCAAAGCTATGGCAAAAAAAGCTTATTCAGAATATAGCGGAAGCTATGATACGTTGGGTGATGAGGGTGATGCTCTTTACCTTGAATGGAAAGTTAAAGTTAAAAATCTATTATTGCTATCATGTGGTGAAAAATCTATTCATTACCGTGATTTTTTAGATGCTGAAGAAACTCAAAGCTTTGATACTAACACTAGAATAATCAGTAGATTAATTCCAATTTTGAAAGCAGCATATGATGATTTTAAAAATGGTTTTTTAACTTCTTTCAAACAAATCGTTCAAGCTGAAGTTTTTGATAGTGAATTAGAGCAAGCACGGTCGCTCTTAAATAGTGGTTATAAAAATTCAGCTGCTGTGATTGCTGGTGTAGTTCTAGAAACCGCAATTAAAGAACTATGTTTAAATAATGAAATAGAATTAGAGAAGAAAAAATTAACACGATTAAATGAAGACTTAGCAAAAGCAGGAGTTTATAACCCTCTCCAACAAAAACTCATCACAGCTATGGCTGATATTCGAAATAATGCAGCCCATGGTAACTATGATCAGTTTACAGAGGAAAATGTTCACAGAATGATTGAGGATATCGAGAGGTTTTTACTAGCTTACTCTTCATAAAACTATCAGATTTACATAGAAAAAAATTAATTAACATAAAAAACTCTTGTACACAAAAAAGCCGATCATCTGACCGGCTTATTCTCTTACAGTAAATTACTTCGCCATCAAGGCTTCAATGTCTTCCACCGACTTGACCACTGCAGCTGTTAAAACACGTGGACCTGCTTTAGTTACAGCCACATCATCTTCAATACGAATACCGATACCACGCCATTTCGCATCAACGCTTTCATCATCAGGCGCAATATAGAGCCCCGGTTCAACCGTTACAACCATGCCTTCTTCATAGGCACGCCATTCACCGTCTTGCTTGTATGAACCGACGTCATGCACATCCATACCAAGCCAATGACCCGTACCATGCATATAGAATTGGCGGTAACTTTCTTTTGCGATGATTTCGTCAATATCTCCTTGCATAATGCCAAGATCCAATAAACCTTGAACTAAAATACGCACTGCAACGTTATGTGGTTCTTTATAAGAGTTGCCGATACGCACCGCATCAATCGCCGCAATTTGCGCATCGAGTACGATATTATAAAGTGCTTTTTGTTCAGGGCTGAATTTACCGTTGACTGGGAAAGTACGGGTAATGTCTGAGGCATACAGCTGATATTCACATGCTGCATCAATCAGTACCAAATCACCATCTTTGAGTTCTTTGTCATTTTCCACATAGTGCAAAATACAGCCATTTTCACCGCCGCCGACAATGCTGTTATAGGAAGGCACACAGCCATTTTTACCAAAGACATAATTCAGTTCTGCTTCTAGTGCATATTCCATCATGCCTGGTTTAACCGTTTGCATGGCACGAGTATGCGCTTCTGCTGAAATATCCGAAGCAATCTGCATCAATTCAAGTTCATCATTAGACTTATGCAAACGCATTTCATCAATGATGCGATCTAGTTGAATGACTTGAGCAGGCGCACTTGCACCCTTACGTGATTCACCACTTGCAGCCGAAATCCACTGCGCCACACGAGCATCAAAATCTGGTTGCTGCCCAATACGGTAGAATAATTTATCTTTATTTTGTAATTTTTCTAAAATTTCTTCGTCTAATAAATCAATGGCATAAGCCTCATCAGCTTCATAATTTTCTACAGCCCCATCTACACCCGCACGGTAGCCATTCCAAATTTCCATTTCACGGTCACGTTCACGGCAGAACAAACTATAGCTATAACCTTCTTCTTCGCTATCAAAGGTTTCAATCACTGCAACCGCTTCAGGTTCAGCAAAACCTGTTAAATAAAAGAAACTACTATCAGCTCGAAATTTATAATCTGCGTCGCGATTACGCATGGCTTCTTTGCTCGTGGCAATAATTGCAATACTACGTAGTCCCATTTCACCCGCAAGGATGTCTCGACGTTCTTGAAAATCCGCTTGAGTTAATTTCTTCATTGATATGCTTCTTATACGCTTGGACTATGATTGATTTAATAGGATGATGAACTCCTTAGATAAAGCCCATCATCTATTAATTATTAATGCAAAAAGAATGCCTTAACTTGGACGATGTGGAGTGAACATTTCAACCACATTGCCCGCTTGAGCCGATGAGTTTTTAGCGCTCAGCTGTAACAACGGTGTTTCTGAAACATCTACTTTGGTACGTCCCATCGATAGGCTTACTGGGATTAAACGTACAAATTCGTATAATTCCTGATAGCTTTCTTCACCTTCTTCATCATCATCTGAATCTTCAAATTCTACTGAAGCGACATCTTGTAAATGCTCAATCAATTCTTGCTCATTGGTACGCAGATGACCTGCCGCTAAACCAAAACCAAGAACAACACCTGCACACCAATCTGCCAAGGCTTGCACACGCTCACCTAGCAAGTGATCATCATCTGGTAATAAAGGAAGATAGTCGAGTTCATCATCTGAAAGTGAATGAGCTACATCTTCTGCTTCTTCAGTCAACAATGCCACCGCATCTTCGTCTAATTCAGCTACATCAAGCGTTGCTAAAATTTGTTGCCACTCTTCACGACTCGGGGGTTGTGACACACAAACTATACCAGTGAGTAGACCGTGTAACTCACTTGGGCTTGAAATTTCTTCAATTTTAGAAAAATTCTGGGACCAATCTGACCAACCTGAAATATCGTCTTGCATTCGCTTATCCAATCTCTATACTTCGTATATATTACCTTTGTTTGCAAGACTGTGCGACTACGTTATGTTAGAAGAATTACAGCGTCTCCAAGCGCATATTAGCGTTTTAAAAACGCGACTGGCGCAATTTGAAAGCGAAAATGGTGCCTTACAAGATGAGAAAAACTCATCTAATGAGCAGCATCATGCTCAAATTGTACATAAGAACGGCATTATCACCTCGAAACAAGAAGAAATTGAAACACTGAATGAGCAATTAACTGATTCACGTGCTCAACTTCAACAGCTCAATACTGATGCAACTGCTTTGGCTGACCGATACAGCCGCCTCGAAAAAAGCTGTACTGATCTAAAAAATCGTTTTCAGGAAATTTTGGCAGAGCGTAATGAGTTACGTATCGTCAAAGAAAAAATGCAAAATGAACAACGTCATGCTCAGCAAGAAATTCAAGGTTTAAAGCAAGAACGTGAACGTCTGCTTCAAAAAAATGAACATGCCAAAGCCAAAGTTGAAGCGATTATTCAACGTTTAGCCATTTTAGGTACTGCTCAAGATCAACATGCACAAGAAATTCAACAATTGGCGCATCCGGCTGAAAGCAATGAGGAAGTTTGATCATGAGTGAACAAATTGCAGTTGATTTAAAAGTTCTAGGTCATAGTTTCCGTTTAGCGACGACCTCTGACCAACAAGCAGATTTAGAACGCGCAGCACAATTACTGAATGACAAATACGATGAATTTCGTCGTAAAGCACCACGTATGGAACCGAGTAAACTGATCATTATGGTCGCACTTGAGTTAATGCAAGAAGTCCTGTCGATGAATAAGAGTTTGCAAGAATATGCAAACTGCGAACTTTTGTTGCAAAATATTTTGGAACAAGTGGAAGAATTGACTGATTAATCGGTGGTTTAGTGATTATACTTTACCCGATTGCTTCATTTTAAACACTTTGTCCGCGTTTGGTGATTTGCCAATAACGCTGAATTCGTTATACTGAGCACATCTCTGAGGTGTTCGCCAGCTAGGTCTAATCCCCTGCCGATACTTAAACTTATGGATGTGTTCTGTATATTCTGAGCGTATGCCCTCCTTGTGTGGGAAACCCAGCGAGTGTACGTCGCGTCCACCTTGAACTCATCGGGTTCAGGGTCACGACATTTGCAGCGGCATCTTCGGAGTGTTTATTTTCCAAATCATTAAATGAATTTTAAACATTCATCTCAATTCAAAAATACTCTAAAAAATTCACTATTCTATTTCTGTTCTATTCAACTTCTGTTCCTCGCTTAAATATTTCATTCAAGTTTGTTCATTTTCAAAAGCTTATTTAGTCCGCCTTATTCAATCTTTGAGTTGTTTCCAGTTTGGCTTGCTGCTCATCTAAAGATCTGTCCATTTCAGGGAGTATTTGGCGTAAATATTGAATAGATGAAATGGCTTCATCTACTTGCACGACACCTTTTTCAACCAATCTATATTGTTGCTCGAGTAAAGCGAGTACTTGATTTTGATTCGGCTGCTGCCCCTGACTCATCTGCGTATTTATTTGCTGAAATTCTTGAAATACTTGTTCACGTTGCTGTAATAACTGGGTGTGCATTTCCTTATCTTCTCTTTCTTGTTTTTGTTTTGAACTTTGATCATTTAAAGCATTTTTAGTGGTTTGCACTGTAAGCGGGCTAAGAACTATTTGTGTATCCAGTTGAGTCTGTTGCTGCTTTATGTGCTGTTGCCGTGGTTTTAAAAACTGAATCATAAACAATAAAATCAAGCCAACCACTAACCCGATAACAATCCATTTCTTATACATGATTCAATCTCTAAATATTCTTCAATTAAAAAATTCAGAGCCGATTTGACTCTGATTTTTCCATTTTCTTTTGATTTAAACTGTTTTACTGACTGCCCCATCCTGCTGGTGCATAACCTAAACGAACACGCTGTGGGTGATTGCCAACTGGAACTGTGATGACTTTTTCACCTGTTGCAAAATCAATCACGGTTACTGCATCTGTGGCACTTTCAGAAATGACACAACGTTTACCATCTGGACTTTGCGTTGCCCAATACGGTTTGCCTGCAGCAATCAATTTCGCCGCGGTCAAAGTTTTACGATCGACGATGGTGGCATAATCATCCATCGTTCCTGCGACACATAGTTTTTCACCATCTCCACTGATCGAAAGCCCATGATGGCGTGAGTCATTCACCCATTTGGTGCGATCAGAGGGAATAGTTGTACTTCCTGGAAGCTGTGCAATGCGTGTGACTTTGCCTTGATTGAGATCATATTCGACCAAGCCATTAAAAAATGAGACTTGCGCATAGATTTTGGATTCATCTTTGCTAAACACAATTGGACGCACAGCGTTTGATAGGTCTTTACGACCAAAGGCATCCAATGCAGGACGAAAATCAATTTTCTTCAAGACTTTAAAATTATTAGCATCGGCAATGGTGATATAGCGTTTGCCTTTAGTGAAATCCTGCCACGCTGCATCCATTGAGGTTTCCACATTACCTATGGCTGAGTTAAGAATTTTTGTGCCGCCATCAAAGTAAATATTTTCATGTGGCTTATCTCCTGTGGCAAAGCGCCCGACTTCCTTGCCTGTGTTGATATCGAGTATATGTACGACATTTCCTGAAGACGCTGATACTGCAACCTGTTGCCCATCAGGGGATACTGCCATATGGTCTGCTCGAAATCCCTCAACGGGTGTGCGCCAATTAATTTTCCCTGTTGCAATATTAATCGAGACAACATCTGCATAGCTTGGGCGTGATGCAACCACCGATTTGCCATCTGGTGTGGAATACATATCATCGACCAATTGATCATTTCCCTCTCCTGCTGTATTACGAATATAGCTATAGGCAATCAATTTTACTGGGTTGAGGTAAATCTCAGTGAGCCGTTCCTTTTTGTCGGGCACCATATTGATAACACCAACTTTTTGATAGTTTTTTGCAGGATTGATGACTGTAACCGTACCATCCCAGTTATTACCCACAAAAAAAACTTGCTGGCTATTGGGTGGAATGGGTGCAGTGCTGGTCGCTGCGAAAGTGAGTGGAGACACCATGATTGTCATCGAAAGAAGTGTCCTAATCCAGAGATTCTTTTTCATTTTTATTGTCCATTAATTTGTTTTTATGCATACCTTTTGAGCTACGTCATCAGATAAGTGTCGCTTTTTAAGCGCAAAGAAAGCTTATTCAATATACAAGTGTAGATATAGCGTATTTGTTTTAATTCCGATGAGTTGTTGATTAAAACCAAGTCTTCAATCTGCATTCACTTTTTGGGAAGCAAAAAAAAGCACCCGAAGGTGCTTTTTTAGTTCATCAAATGATTAGTAAATAATTTGATTATTGTTGATTAGGTCATCTAGTTCGACTTTGCTCGTTTGATTGAGCAAGACCACGAGATCTTGTGATTCGTATTTCAGACCTGATGTGCCATCACGGTCAATTGAAATCACAGCTGAATCAGTTTCTTCGTCATATGCTACTGTTACAAACTCTGCGAGATTCGCTTCAGTTGCATCGTCAGAAAGTAATGAAGAGATATCGATTTGGTCAGCAATAGAAAAATCATTTACTGTTGTTAATGTATTACCGCCCAAATTGTCATCTGCAAGAAGGTCAAAAACAATATCATCACCAATAAGTAAACTTTCACTTTCTAATGAGAACATCGCAAACGATGCTGTCGCAGTCACTGTTTCCTAACTCTGTTTCGAGCTGGGTTGTAAGTACATTTACATCTTGAATTGAGGTTTCAGGGACTGTAACTTTCACTACAAAATCTTCAACTTGACTACTTGAAGTGCCTTGATAAGCATAATACCCATCTGAATCTTTGCTTACTGATATACCATTTACCGAAACTTTGGCATCAACTAAAGCATCAAGAGCAGCAGATTTAAATTTCACACCATTTACATTCACATTTGCCTCTGCATCATTTAGAACTTCTGCATGTAAAGTAAATTGTAAAACTTTCTCTGGAACGCCTGCTTCCGGAGCTATTACACCAAGTTGATCCTGTCCATTTTGATTTTTCTCATCTGTCTTAGCAATTTGAGTTCCATCCGCAAATAGCACACCTTCCAACATATTAATTTGGAAACCACTTACATTTTGGACACCCGTAATACTCAAGTTAAAACCATCATTATAGTTGGTTGTATCAGAGTTGTTTAAAATCATTGAATTGACAGGATATTTTTCACCTGAATACGCTTCATCAAATACAATCCAGTCACTCGGAGTACCTTTTTCACCTCCAAAGTCTTTAGGGAAACTATTTGAGAAATTAAGCCCAAGCTCATTCTGAGTCAGAACTTTGTCAATTTTCTCCCAATTGATAATAATAATTTCAGAAACGTTAATTTCACTTTTCAAATTAGTAAAGATTCTTAGCGCTTCGTTAATTTTATTGAAATCATTACCATACTGTGGATCATTGATAATAGCTTGCATCTGTGCAGCAATATCTACAATTTTCGCACCCGCAACAAGATCATCAGAAACATAATTACCTTGTGCATCTTTATAAATCGTACCTAGGTTTGGAACGTTAATCACTGAACTTGACGCACCACCACCAGTTCCACCTGATGTTGACCCTGATACCGAAATTTCACTTGTTAATGTTGCTTTTAACTCAATGAGTTCAGCATTGCCAGTTACAGGAGTTGTAACTTTACCATCAGTAACTTGAAGACTTATCGAAGGCAATACAGCACCTGAATTTAGCTGATCCGCACCTTTCTGAGTTAAGGTTACAGATTGATCAGCCAATGATAATTGATAGAAACCGTCGGCACTAACTGTCGAGCCATTAGCAAATGTCACAGTCAGACTATCATTATCTGCATCCGATGCAGCATAAGCAGCAATTTTTTGACCGGCAACAGCTGCACCAACAGTGACTACTTCTGGTTCAATTTCAATTTCAGGTGCTACGTTTGTTACAGAAGCAGGATACAAAATTACACCGAACTCTAATTCTGAACTTGCAGTTGAACCATTCGATTTTTCAGTTGCAAGAGATTCAAGCTTCACGTTCAACTGTAAAGAATTACCCGTAACAGCCAAACTTGGTGGTGCAATCGCCACTAAGTTTGAACCTTCGATACTCATTCCATCAGCGACAAAACTTAAATTGCCATTTGTATCCGCAGTTCCAAGCAATACTCGAGTTCCGTCCTCTGTAATAGCATAAATTTTCATACCTTAATATCAGCATAAGATAGTGTTTGACCCGCGATGATTGGTGTTTTATTCCCAGCAGCATCTACGATTGTCAATACACCGTCTTTTGGCAGATTTGTTACCGTAATAACAAGCTGATCATTTGCTGTATTTGCATCTGAAATACCAAAATGCGCCCATGTTAATGTCACACTTTGATCTTCTATCGTAACCACTTGGGTTGTCTCAACTTCAGGAGCGATATTGTCCACTGGGACAGTTTTATCTACTTCCTCACCCGGATTACCTGATTCATCTTCATAGCTATCTGTAGGGACAGTTACTGTAACGTTACCATCAACACCTGGAGGTACTTCACCAGTCACAATATAAGAGCCGTCAGGTTGTTCCACTGGCGGCGTAAATGGTACTTCGATTGGACCATTTGGACCTTCAACAACGATTTTATCTTCTGTAATCGTCGATGGATCAACATCATCAGGATAAGTTACAGTAATCTTACCATCTGGTGTAATCGTCACTTCTGCTACAAGCGGAACCATATTGATGTTTTCGTTGCCTGTACCTGGTAGACCCAGGTTACCCGAAGTGTCTTCATATGAACCTTCTGGTACATTAACCGTAACTTTGCCTTCAACGTCCTCTGGCACTTTACCCGTTACCGTAATTGAACCGTCTGGTTGAGTCTCAGGTGTACCAAACTCAACCACGATGTCTTTGCCATTTGGATCTTTAACCGTAATTTGGTCAGGCGTAATTGTGGATGGATCAGTGTCATCAGGGTAAGTCTGTACGATGTCACCATTCGGTGTCACAGTCACTTCAACTTGTGGACGCTCAGTTGTCGCATGTTCAACTTTTCCTGGCGTAAATAAATATGCAAAACCAGATAATTTATTGTTTCAAAACAATATGATTGATGCATACAAAATACATGTGCAACGTGATGAAAAATTATGCGCAGATGATCAAGCTAAGAACCAAAAATGTGCAACTAAACTCTATATAGATGAATTTAAAGCGGGTGATTTTTATATTAATAATTCTGCTGATTTTTATTTAAAAGAAGGCGAATACCAATTTAAGGTGAAAAATTGTACAACTCATTGTAAAAATTATTCAGTTAGCTATTGTGTAAACGAAAAGTCACTTTTGAATAACTTATTACTTACAGTTGATAATAATGGCAAACCTATTATATTAAATAATGATGGCACTACGATTAATAATTGCCCGATTAGAGAAAATGCTCTAAATAATG
This sequence comes from Acinetobacter sp. YH12218, assembly GCF_013417925.1. NCBI lineage: Bacteria > Pseudomonadati > Pseudomonadota > Gammaproteobacteria > Moraxellales > Moraxellaceae > Acinetobacter > Acinetobacter sp. YH12218. The sequence goes on along the minus strand of NZ_VPDB01000018.1, from coordinate 17,615 downwards.
TGATAAAACCAATTGAACCTAGTTTAGATAATATAAATTTAGCTGCCGATTCTTTATTTAAATTTAATGGTGGCAAACTAAATGATTTACTTCCTGCAGGTAAATCAAGCTTGAATGAACTAGCAACTAAACTTAATAACCAATATGCACGTGATTGATATGATTAAGCTTACCGGCCATACCGACCGTTTAGGCAGTGAACAATATAATCAGCAACTTGCATTGCAACGTGCACAGACTGTCAAAAATTACTTAATGAACCAAGGGATTGCTGGAAACAAATTAAGTTTCGCTTCAGCAGGTGAAACTCAGCCTGTAACCAATGGTTGTTTTGATGTGCAAGATCGAAATGCCTTAAAAGCTTGCTTACAAGCAGATCGTCGTGTTGACGTCCAAATTCTTGGTATTAAAAAGCCTTAAATAAGTCCGCGTTCCTTAAGCCGACTAGTGTTTTAAGGAACGCTTTATATAAAAAAGATAAAATCTATTTCTTCGGACTTTTAAGCTTGAACGCGTTAAAATGCCTTTGAGAATTTTGTGCTACTTTGAAATGAATCATGACTTTGAGCACCACCAGCCTTCGTAAACAACTCCGTAAGCAGCGTCGTAACCTAAACCTATGGGAGCAACGACAAGCTGAACAACAAGTCCTACAGCGTTTAATCAGACTCAGTTATTTTAAGCGCAGTCAGCATATAGGCGTTTATTTACATGCATTTGGTGAAATTCACACTCAAAAGCTTATCCACTACTGTTTTTCGCATCAAAAACACGTGTATTTACCCATGATTTGCAACATGAATCAGCAACTGGTTTGGGTTGAAATCTCACGTCATCAATACATTAGTAAACGTTTTTCTCATCACCCACTCGGCATGAAAGAGCCTATGGCGAGTCGTGGGAAGCATGTTTCTCATCTTGACCTTTTAATCATGCCCTTGCTCGCTTGCGACAAGTACGGCACACGTATTGGCATGGGGGGTGGCTTCTACGATAAAACATTAGCAACAGCTCACTCTATACCCTACCGTTTAGGACTTGGTCACGATTTTCAACTCATCCAAGACCCCTTAGTCCGAGAAGCATGGGATCAACCGCTAGATGGCTTTATCAGCCCATCTCAAACTTTAAGTTTCAAACGTTAATTTGATATTTTTGACGCTGAGTTACACTTAAAAATCACATATTTAGTCATTTTTTATACATTTTAATTGGCATGACCCTTGTAATTTAAAAAATACACATCACTATAAAAAACATGGCAACACCGTTGTCACTCATTAGGAGTGCCCATGTCTGAGATTATTATGAATGAAGAAAGCTTGGAAACTACAATTCCGAGCGTATTACCGCTTTTAGCGCTACGAGATGTGGTTGTATATCCTCACATGCAAATTGCACTGTTTGTGGGTCGCGAAAAGTCGATCAATGCAGTCAATGTCGCACGTGACAGTGACAATCTTGTATTCGTAGTTGCACAAAAAGATTCGCTTACAGAAGAAATTGATCACGACAATTTATATCAATACGGTACTGTCGCGAAGATTGTGCAAGTTGTGAATCATGAGAATGATGAAAACTGTATAAAAGTACTGATTGAAGGCTTATATCGTGCCAAGCTAGAAAAAATTATCGATGCCGATGATTACCTGACTGCCGAGCATTCATTAAGCCCAATGACGGTTTCTGTAGACTCAGAAACTCAGAATAACCGTGTCGAAGAATTACGTACCTTATTTGCTCAATATGCAGAAGCAAAACTGCGTAATGCACGTGAATTGATTGCAGCAGCCAATAAAATTGATGATTTACTGCAATTATTATTCTTCGTAGCAACACGCGTGCCTCTGAATATTGATGTCAAACAAAAATTCTTAGAGCATGATGAATTTGAAGCACATTTAGCTGAACTCATGACCTACTTATTACAACAGTCAGAAGAACAGCAAATTGAGCAAACCTTACATGATTCTGTAAAACGCCAAATGGAAAAGAATCAGCGTGAATACTTCTTAAATGAAAAAATGAAGGTCATTCAACGCGAACTTTCTGACATGAATGGCGGTGCTGAAGATGACGTTGCAGAAATTGAAAAACGTCTAGCTGAAGCCGATTTACCTGAACATGTACGTAAAAAAGCTGAAAATGAGTTCCGCAAGCTAAAAGCGATGCAACCTGCTTCAAGCGAAGCTGCTGTCGTGCGTAACTACCTAGAAGTTATTTTAGATACGCCTTGGAACAAAGCTAGCAAAGTCAGCATTAACCTTGCGAAAGCTCAAGATATTCTTGATGCCGATCACTATGGTTTAGACGACGTGAAAGACCGCATCGTGGAATACCTTGCTGTTCAATCACGTGTGAAAAAACTTCGTGGTCCAATCCTGTGCTTAGTTGGTCCTCCAGGTGTTGGTAAAACTTCACTCGGTGAATCTGTTGCCAAAGCGACTGGTCGTGAATTTGTCCGTATGGCGCTTGGCGGCGTGCGTGATGAAGCTGAAATCCGTGGTCACCGTCGTACTTATATTGGTGCGATGCCAGGTAAAATTGTACAGTCTTTGACAAAAGTTGGCGTAAAGAACCCACTGTTCTTACTCGATGAAATTGACAAAATGGCGCAAGACTACCGTGGAGACCCTGCTTCAGCATTGCTTGAAGTCCTAGATCCATCACAAAACAGCAAGTTCAATGATCACTATTTAGATCTTGATCTAGACCTTTCTGAAGTGATGTTCATCTGTACTGCAAACAGCATGAATATTCCAGAAGCTTTGCTTGACCGTATGGAAGTGATTCGTCTACCGGGTTACACCGAAGATGAAAAAGTGAATATTGCTGAACGTTACCTTGTTCCAAAAGCCATCAAGAACAACGGTCTACGTGCGAAAGAATTAACCGTTCACGAAGAAGCCATCCGCGATATCGTACAACGTTATACACGTGAAGCCGGTGTCCGTAGCTTAGAACGTGAAGTGTCTAAAATTGCACGTAAAGTGGTAAAAGAAGCAGTGAGCAAGAAAGCGAAAAATCTTCAAATTGAAGTGAATTCGAAAAATCTTCCTGACTACTTAGGTCCACACAAATTCGACTTCGGTATGGCCGAAGAAGAAGCTGAAGTGGGTCGTGTAAACGGCTTGGCTTGGACATCTGTTGGTGGTGAACTACTAACAATTGAAGTTGCAGCAGTGAAAGGTAAAGGCAAGTTCATTACCACCGGTTCTCTTGGCGATGTCATGAAAGAATCGATCACAACAGCGATGACCGTTGTACGTACCCGTGCAGATGAACTAGGTATTGAAGCGATTCGCTTTGAAGAAACAGATGTACACGTGCATTTACCAGAAGGTGCAACACCGAAAGATGGTCCATCTGCTGGTTTAGCCCTAACTACCGCTCTTGTTTCAGCGTTTACAGGCATTGCAATTCGTCCAGATATTGCGATGACCGGTGAAACCAGTCTTGGTGGCCGTGCAATGCGCATTGGTGGTTTAAAAGAGAAACTTCTCGCTGCTCACCGTGGTGGCATCAAGCTTGTCTTTATCCCACAAGACAACGTTCGTGACTTGGCTGAGATTCCAGACAATGTCAAAGAAGGTCTAGAAATTAAACCAGTGAAATCGATTGATGAGATTTTACCACTAGCCTTGGTTGATATGCCTAAACCTCTTGCAAAGACACCGATTGTCAAAGCAACTGAAGGTGGCAAAGCTGCACGTCACTAAGCGCTAGCAACTCGCAATAAAAGAAAAAAGCCCTGTTTCGACAGGGCTTTTTTATATCCATTATTTCATACTGTATATTCGAAACTTTTCATTCAAATTCTTCACAACCACCTGATTCAAGCCAACAGCTACAACTATGGATTGGATAACTATTTCAAATTCGACATCAAGATCAATAATAGCCAATAAGAAAGTCTTACAAAATTTGAATGCTATTACTTGAAATATCGCCCTCTATCCCACATATATAGTAGAGAGATATACGCGCTGTATGTTTCTTTATTGGTTCCAATCACGTGTAAAAGCGTGATGATCATTGGAACAAGATGGTCATCTACATCTCCAGGTAGATGACCTTTTATCGCAGTCCACAGGCTTTCGGGGCTGCGTTTTTTATGTCATGCTTTTAAAGACACTCATTTCAAATTTAAGATGGTTTTTACTAAACCATCAATCACTTGAGCCATTTTGTCTAAGTTTAATTTATCCAGGGTATCTTGCTCAGTGTGATAGTGCTTATTACGATAAAATGCCGTATCAGTGATCATCATCGCCGGCATATCAAATTGCCAATAATTCATATGGTCTGAAAAATCCACACCCTGAATAAATGAAGGTGAAATCAAGCGCTCACATTGTAGTTGCTTCAAAGACTCCATCGCCGCACAATACGATGAGGTTAAGTCACGAGACTGAATATTCCCCACCGATGCAATAAAATTCGTATGAGATGGATAAATCCATTTCAGTCCAACTGGATAATCTTGAGTGACTTTGGGATCAAAATAACCAATCATTTCCAGAATATACACACCTGAAATTTTATCCTTTTCCTTTGCTACCGATTTTGCGTGAATAAAACTGCCCATCGACTCTGTTCTAAAATACGGCGGCTCTTCAAGGGTATAAAATACAAATTCAATATTTTGTTTTAATCGCGCTTTTTCAGCCGAAAGAATCCGAGCAGCTTCGAGTACACCTGCAACGCCAGAAGCATTATCATCGGCGCCATGCTGCTCCTCAAATACATCGTAGTGCGCGCCAATGATCACTCGGTTGCTATGCCCTGCATTTAAGGGACAGACCACATTACGGTATGGTTGGCTGTTTACAGTATAGGTTTGAAAACGACAATTCACACCAAATAAACGCATCTGCTCACGAATCCAAGCAGACACCCGGTTTAACTCTTGAATATTCTTATAGTTACGATATTCAGCTTCATTACCAATAATTTGCTCTAAATAGACTTTTAAATTATCCGGTTCAGCTGTTCTAATATTGTTGGCATACGCCGCAAATGAACACCATCCAAAAATTGAAAGCATTGCTGCTTGCTTGAGCAAAAATAATTTACCGTCCTGCCATGTTTTTTTCATTGTTATTATTCCAATTTTCATCTTTGATCTAATCTGTTTATGCTGCGTATTTAAACAGCAAGCAGAACACGATTTCAATTGCAAATTGTGTCTGAACATACAAAGTGCAAGCGAACCGTTATAATGCTCTTTTGTATACTTTCAGGCGCTGTATGAAAATTCGTATTCTGACAATCGGTCAAAAAATGCCAGCATGGGTTCTGACGGGTTTTGAAGATTATTTCAAACGTATTCAGCCTTTTGTTCAAACGCAGATCATTGAACTGCCTATGGCCAAACGTGGCAAAAACGATTCAGAAGCCGACATTTTAAAATACCGTCAAATTGAAGGTGAAAGCATTTTAAATGCCATGAAATCGAATGAAGTACTGATCGCCTTAGAAGTCGGTGGTCGAGAGTTCAGTACCGAAAAACTGGCTGAAACCATGAAAGGTTGGATGCTTGAAGGCAATGATGTGGTTTTAGCCATTGGTGGGCCAGATGGACATTCTGAGGCGGTACGTAAAGCTGCAGCGTGGCATTGGTCTTTATCTAAACTGACTTTGCCACATCCAATGGTTCGTGTCATGCTCATCGAACAGCTATACCGCGCAATGAGTATTAACCATAATCACCCTTACCATCGTGCGGGTTAATCTAAACGGACATCCAGCATCAACAGCAAGCAAGCGTTGCAACAATGAAACAAACCGTTGAAATTATCCGAATTGTTACGCTGAATAATTTAGTGCATGATCATCATATTCCTTTAAACAACCAACGGCGACCGCGATGAATTTACAAACACTTCCAGGTTTATTTATTTCCCATGGCTCACCTATGCTTGCCATCAATCCTGAGCAAGTCGGTCCTGCGTTGGAACGTTTAAGCCTGAATCTTCCAAAACCGGAAGCCATTATTATCATGTCCGCACATTGGGAAAGTAACGCACTAGAAGTAAGTACCAGTGCCCGTCCTGAAACTTGGCATGACTTCCGTGGCTTCCCTGCGGAACTTTATGATATTCGCTATCCAGCACCGGGTAACCCAGAGCTCGCAGAAGAAATTCTCCATTTGCTTGCCAATGCAGGATTATCTGCACACGCCAACAGCACCCGTCCACGCGATCATGGCGTTTGGATGCCGTTATTGCATATGTATCCTGATGCCGACATTCCTGTAATTGAAATATCACTGCCGATGACCATGTCTGCGCAAGAGATCTATAAAATTGGACAAACGCTTGCACCTTTACGTGACAAGCAAATCCTGTTGATTGGATCGGGCAGTATTACTCATAACTTACGTGAATTGGCTTGGGATGGACGTGCAGCAGCCGTGCCTGAATGGGCGTCTACATTCCGTAATTTTGTGGTCAATAAGCTCACTCATCAAGATTTTGATGAAGTTCTCGATTGGCAAAATATTCCGTTTGTACAACGCAACCATCCGACCATTGAACATTTTGCACCTATCTTCTTTGCGATGGGTGCAGGCCCCCGCTTCTCTATTGTTCACAGTAGTTTTAGTATGGGTTCACTAGGTATGGATATTTATCGTTTTGATTAAACGTGAAATAAACTTGGTAGTTTGACTTATTCATAATTTATATTAATAAGTTAACAAATTATTATTCATGGATACATTTTGCTACTTATTTGAGCTGAATGTATTCATATTTTTTTAAAATGAATGGGTTATGCTACAGGCTGAAATTCACTTAGAACAGTTAGCGTAATGAAATTAAAATATTTAGCGATCGCCCTCTTCCCTTTAGTCCTTGCAGCATGTCAATCAAGCGATATCCAAAAAGCTGGAGATTTAGCCGTGAGCGTATTACAACAACAAAATGCTGATAAAACTTTAGCTTCATATCAATGGAGCACCACCACTGAAAATGCGCCAAAACCTTTGGTTTTAAATTTTCTAGAAAATGGCACTTTGGGTATTTCAACCAGCTGTAATAGCATGTCAACCCAATGGAAAGTGGAACACAATACACTTGTAACAGGCAACATTGCATCTACCATGATGGCATGTCCTGATAATGCGATGAAACAAGAAGGACTTGCATCTTCACTCTTTAGTGACCGTAAAGCACCTTTTGTCTTAAATACCACAGATCCACAAAATCCAACGTTAACGATTATTTCTGCAACAGGTGAGAAACTGGTTTTCACTGGAAAATTAACACCTGAAACCCAGTACAACTCACAAGGCGAAACAATTTTCCTTGAAGTCAGCCCTGAAACCAAACAATGTACAGGTGTTGCTCCACAAACTTGTTTGCAAGTGCGTGAAGTGAAGTACGATGAAAAAGGCTTAAAAACACAAGTTGATAAAGACTGGACTTTATTTTACGATCAAATTGAAGGCTTTAAGCACACTCCTGCAGAACGCCAAATTATTCGCGTAAAACGTTTTGAACGTAAAAACCCTGCAGCTGATCAATCAAAATATGCCTATATTTTTGATATGTCAGTCGAACGTGAAGCTGTAAAAGGTACGTTGTAAGTTACAGCCTATAAAAAAACCGAGATCAACGCCTCGGTTTTTTTATATCTTCACAACTGGAAACGCTGATCAGCCGTGCAAAGTTTTCAAATCACGATGTACTGTTCAGCCAATGCTTTAGCGATGTAAATTTAAAGCTACTACAAAAGCAAAATGCCCTGCCTGAATTCATCCTGAAGAATCGCAATCAACAGACCTATATTTTTAAAGGCATACAGCGAATTGCTGATTTACGTGATTTTGAAGCAGAACAATTAACTCAAAAGACGTGGGTTCTCGTAGAGAATAAGGCTCTACCCGCCCCAATAACTCTCACATTCAACAATGGCCGTATAACATTTTTTAGTGGCTGTAATCGCATTGGCCGCAATTATGATGTAGAAAAGCATACTTTGCGTTTTACAGGAGATGTAGGGAGTACCCTGAAGTTCTGCCCACAATTACATCAGCAAGAGCTTCATATAAAACGTTTGCTCAGCCAATCCTTAAATTTTCACTTCAACGTTATAGATAGCAAAATCCAACTTAGGCTCATGAACACTGAGCAACAATTCTATATATTCCAAGCCATTCAGCCATAAAAAACCGAGGCAGAAGCCTCGGTTTTCAGTTCAACTTACGTAGAACTTAGTAAACGCCTTGAGCAAGCATTGCGTCAGCAACTTTTACGAAGCCTGCAATGTTCGCACCGTTTACGTAGTTCACAGTACCATCTTCTTCAGTACCGTATTTCACGCAGTTGCGGTGAATTTCTTTCATGATCGCGTGTAGACGCTCGTCAACTTCTTCGAAAGTCCAACCCAAACGAATTGCGTTTTGAGACATTTCAAGACCAGAAGTCGCAACACCACCCGCATTCGATGCTTTACCTGGTGCATAAAGAATTTTCGCTTCAACGAATTTCTCAACTGCAGCCAAAGTTGAAGGCATGTTCGCACCTTCAGCAACACAGATTACGCCATTAGCAAGAAGAGCTTCAGCATCAGCTTCATCTAATTCATTTTGAGTTGCACATGGCAGCGCGATATCACATTTGATAGACCAAGGACGTTGACCTTCTAAATATTCAAAACCGTGCTTAGATGCAAATTCAGAAATACGGCCACGCTTAACGTTTTTCAATTCCATTACTTCAGCAAGAAGTTCCGTTGTGAAACCGTCTTTTACGTATACAGTACCTGCTGAGTCAGAAAGTGAAACCACTTTCGCACCTAAGTACATTGCTTTTTCAGCAGCGTATTGTGCAACGTTACCAGAACCCGAAATCGTTACGACTTTATCTTTAAAGCTGTCGCCACGAGTTTTCAGCATTTCCTCAGCGAAATACACAGTACCGTAACCAGTTGCTTCAGGACGCGCAAGTGAACCACCGAAAGTTAAACCTTTACCAGTGAACACACATGCTGTGTCGTTGCTTAATTTTTTCATCATACCAGCCATGTAGCCAACTTCACGGCCACCTACCCCGATGTCACCCGCAGGGATGTCAGTGTTAGAACCAAGATGACGGTATAACTCGATCATTAATGCTTGACAGAAACGCATAATTTCGCCTTCAGATTTACCTTTAGGGTCAAAATCTGAACCACCTTTACCACCACCCATAGGAAGTGTAGTTAAAGCATTTTTGAAAGTTTGTTCAAAACCTAAGAATTTAAGAATTGAAAGGTTCACTGATGGGTGGAAACGCATACCACCTTTGAATGGACCAATTGCTGAGTTGTATTGAACACGGAAAGCACGGTTAACTTGAGTTTGACCTTTGTCATCTACCCATGAAACACGGAACTGAATTGCACGCTCAGGCTCAACAAGACGTTCTAGCAAACCGTAGTCAGCATATTGTGGGTTCTTTTCGATGAATGGCCAAAGGCTCGTCATCACTTCTTCAACAGCTTGAAGAAATTCAGGTTGATGTTCATCACGTGTTTTAACGTAGTCTAGGAAGTCGTTAAGGCTGTTATATTTCAACACTTAATCCTCAGCAGATGTATGGATCAAAATTGATCACAATTTTGATCAAAGATATATTTTGGCGCAAAATATTAAATATCTTTTGTAACTAATCAGCAATAGTTTTTTTAAAAAATCTTTAAATTCTTTATAGAACAGCGATTTAAATTGATTAATCAGATATTTTAGTTATAAATACTATTACTTTTAGGAATATTTTAATGAATTATTTTGCTCATTTATGATGCATCTATAGACCCATTTTTGCGCACAGCAATTCATACTGAAACATGCTAGAATTCAACGTCCTCTTTGGTTTTTCTCTGCCTTCATTTGTACTCGCGACTACCCATGACTTCTGAAATTTCCCTCATCCAACAAATTGATGCCCTATTGCCACAAACTCAATGTGGACTTTGTGGACACCGAGACGGCTGCTTACCCTATGCCAAAGCCATCAGTGAAGGAGAAGAAGCCAATAAATGTATACCCGGTGGTCAACCTGTGGCAGATTCACTAGCAGCGTTATTAAATCGTCCACACTTAACAGCAGAAGCCAGCGTTTGGCCAATCCAAAGTGATGGGCGCCCGCAACGGGTTAAAGCTGTGATTCGTGAGGATGAATGTATTGGTTGTACCAAATGTATCAGTGCCTGCCCTGTCGATGCCATTATTGGCTCAGGCAAATTGATGCATACCGTCTTGATGGATTTATGTACGGGCTGCGAACTCTGCATTCCACCTTGTCCAGTGGATTGTATCGACCTTATCGAAGAGCTTGATCAAGTGCCATCTGAAGCCGTTCGAATCGCAGAACAGAATGATTTACGTCGCCGCTACTATGCACATATTCAACGTGAGGAAAAGCGCCGAATTCATCGTAAAGGCCCTGTTGTACGCGCAGAAATTGATACGGAACTTTTTGCCCAATTTTCGACCCAGACAGACTCGGTACCGGTCATTGAAGTCGTAGAAAAACCAACTACACCAGTCGTGCAGCTCGATGCAAAAACCACCATTGAACTTGCTAAAATTCGAACACAAATCAAAAAGTTAGAAAAACAGCTGAGTGTACGAGACGATGCAAAAAAACGTGAGTTACTCCATACGCTCACGCAACAATTAACACAACTGCAAGGGGCTTAATCATGGCTGTTAAAAACATGACTAAGAAGCAAATTCAAACTTTTTTTGAACGCTTACGTGAGCAACGCCCCAACCCGAAAACCGAACTCAATTATAGTAGTGCATTTGAACTTTTAGTGGCTGTTACCCTATCTGCTCAGGCCACTGATGTTAGCGTCAATAAAGCCACAGATAAACTTTTTCCAATAGCAAATACTCCTGAAGCTATTTATGCGTTAGGTGTTGACGGACTGAAGGAATATATCAAGACCATTGGCCTGTATAACTCAAAAGCGGAAAATGTCATTAAAGCCTGCAAGATGCTCATTGAGAAGCATAACAGTATCGTTCCGAATAATCGTGCAGATTTGGAAGCCTTACCCGGTGTCGGTCGTAAAACTGCAAATGTGGTGCTGAATACTGCTTTTGGACAACCAACCATGGCAGTCGATACGCATATTTTTCGTTTAGGGAATCGAACAGGATTGGCTGTCGGCAAAAATGTTCTGGAAGTCGAACACCGACTCGTCAAAGTCATCCCCAAAGAGTTTATTGTTGATTCACATCATTGGCTGATTTTACATGGACGCTATTGCTGCATTGCCCGCAAACCCAAATGTGATGAATGTATCGTGTCTGATGTGTGTAATTGGCCCGACCGTTTTGACTTTGGCGCATTAAGACCGATTAAAACCACCCAAATTGAAGATTAATCTCTTCAATTTCGGGGCAGATGGAATTTGTAAGAATCAATTGATCGAGTTGATGCTTAATTTTTATCTTGTTCTTTTTGTTTTTTATCAAGCTCTTGCTGCAGCTTTGGATGTAAGCGATATTGCTTCGGGCTCAGTTTAGCTTGCTCTGCTTCTTCCACTTGCACCTTACGCAACATTTTAAAGCTGACAAATAATAAGCCCAATAACACCGCCACAGCGATGATGACCATTATAACCAAAGCAAATTTCATAACAGATTCGCCCTAAAAGCCACATAAAAAAAGAGCCCCACTATGCAGTAGGACTCTTTGATTGTCAAAAATTCAAAAAAGTTGAATTATTTAGACTGATCTAATATCGCGAACAAATCAGTTTGAACTTGATCGATTGGACGAAGACCATTTAATTTGTCATAAGTCGGTGCGTTTTCGCCAGAAGCTGCACGACCTTGGTAGAAACCAACCAATTGCTCAGTTTCAGCGTGGTAAGAACCTAAACGCTTGCGAATTGTTGCTTCTTGGTCATCTGGACGTTGAACAAGGTCTTCACCAGTTTCGTCATCTTTACCTTCCACTTTTGGTGGGTTGTAAACGGTGTGATATACACGACCAGATGCTGGGTGTTGACGACGACCAGATAAACGTTGAACGATTTCTTCGTCAGGTACATCAATTTCAATTACGTGATCGATGCTGATACCTTCGTTTTCAAGCGCTTCAGCTTGTGGAATCGTACGCGGGAAACCGTCAAAAATGCAGCCGTTGACACAGTCAGGTTGAGCAATGCGTTCTTTTACAAGACCAATAATAAGCTCATCAGATACAAGGCCGCCATTGTCCATGACGCTTTTAGCTTGTAGACCTAATTCAGTACCTTCACGAATCGCAGCACGGAGCATATCACCGGTTGAAATTTGTGGGATATCGTAGCGCTTACAGATCAACTGAGCTTGTGTACCTTTACCTGCTCCAGGTGGTCCGAGTAATATAATGCGCATAAAAAAACATCCTCATTTTAAACATTGTATATGACGCTATGTAGTGATCTGAACCCAAGATTCAGATCGTCTTCCAGCATCTAATTATAAGAAAGCCACAAACAAATGTATTGTACCCGCGATAAAACCGGTTACACCACCCAAGACAATTAAAATCCATTCGTCTTCCTGAAATGCAGGACGTAATAGATTTTGAAATTCTTTCGGTGTTAGCTCACGAATACGGTCTCTAAACATTTGAAAGATTTTCTGTGCACGGCTCGCATTAAACGCAGGGTCGCATACAGGCACCATCGTAATTTCAATTGAGCGATCGATCAAGTCTGTCTTGAGTTTTGCGTACTCTTTTGGACCTAAAGACAACTGTAATGAGGTACGAACCAGTGGAGATTCCATAATTTCATTAATATGACGTTTCACAATGCGACGGGTCTTATCTTTCTTCCCGCCATACATCATTTCGGTCATGATAGATTTTAACGTAATTAGGTCTTCTGTGACTACACTTGCGAATACATCCGAAACTTCTTCTTGGCGTTTCATAAACGCGCCTTGAACATTGTACGTTCCAATACGTGGAATCACAGGTTTAATCCAAGGGAATTTACGATCTTTAGTTAATTCAAATAATTGCAAATACTTAACAGGGTGCGGCTCAATGGGATTAAATACCATCCAGATGGCAATCCAGTTGGTCAAAAAGCCCCAAATTGCTGCCCAAAATGGAACTGTCCAATGCCATGGCACCACAAACCAAACAACCATCTGGAAGATACCAAAGAACATCCCAATCAAGGCACTAATATGCCAAATAAAGTTGATTTCTTTCTGGCCAACTTTAAGGAACATCCGCACCATCAAGAGACGATCCGCTTCCATTTGACTCACCACCATTTCACGCATGTCAACAAGTGACTCTACGTTCATGGTCAGTTCGGTCACGAGTTCTTTTAAGGTATTTGGTAGCTGTTTATGTGCTTGGGCATAAATACGGCGTTTAATCGAATACGGTAGGTTTTCCCAAAGCACCGCATTTCGGTCTAGCATGACTTCATCAATCAAATGCTCAAGCTCAAAGCCAACTTGTTCACCAATGATGCGCGCCATATCCTCAGGATCCATTGCATCCAAAAACTCGCGTAAGGAACCCAATTTAGACAATGTGTTATCCGTAATAATGCCAGAAATACGTCCAGCTTTTCTTGGCACAATCCCCTGCCATCCCACGGGTAATGGACCTAAATGGAATCCCCAGAAAGTAATCGGGTAAAACACCATTTTCAGTGCCATCCAAACGTGTGCCCAGGTAACGAATGCGGTAACGGGGATAATACTCAGCACAGCCCAAAAATCGGGACGTTGCAAAAAGGTTTGCCACAATTCGTTAACGTACTCAAGCATGCATAACTTCCATATTTAATTTTATTCAGTGAGTGCGGTTATAAAATAAAGTTGATTATTTTCACTACAAACCAAAACTTAAAGTATATGAGATTTGTAGTCTCGGTTCGGTTTCCACAATCACATTACCTGATTTGTCTTCTAATTTTTCACCCGCACCCATGCCTACACTAAACGTACTAATACGCTCGGCACTCAACATCACATAAGCAAGATCGATACCACCACCTAAACGCGCTTCATCTTCACCATCTACTTTCTTGGAGTCGATGTGGCCCGCATAAGCTCCGATATAATAACCATTTTTATCTTTGCCAGTGAGATGAACTGGGTGACGAAAGCCGACTTGCCCACCAGGTGTTTTATCATCGTTCAAGAAAACACCAGCTTTTGCATAGGCAATGCCATATGTGTTTACCCACTCACCATTCACGTGAATAATTTTTTGAGTAAAACCTGCTCCAACATTCCATGGTTGATAACCCTCACCTGTTAATTTTGCCTCAGGTAAAAATGAATTGTCATTGGCATGTGCGATGCTTCCAAGCATCATAAATGCAAGCAATGGATATAATTTATTCATTGTTTTCACAAACTTCCTTAGTATTATTTTTTGGATTATTCCTTTTTTATACGTTTCGACTTTAGCAGAATAATATGAACTGTTATACACAAAGCCCTATATTTTTCATGTCTGCAAAGTCAAAATATAGACTGCAATCACAGCAGAGTCGTTTTTATTTATCAAAAAAATGTCAGTTGCGCTAGAATATGCCTCTTCCGTTATTTTAGCTCTCAGTCTTTAAGTCGAACGCGTATGAAGCAGCATTATCCTTTAAAAAATGTCCAGCAAGAAAAGCGGATTTATCGTAATCGCGTGGTGATTTCGATAGGGATTGTCTCCTTCTTTATGCTGTTACTCGTAGCACGTTATGCATATTTGCAAATCAAAAGTTATGAGACCTTTTCGACTGCTGCAGATCAAAACCGAATTCGACTGCAACCGCTTGCACCTTCTCGCGGTTATATCTATGACCGTAATGGCGTGTTATTAGCGGATAATTATCCAGTTTTCTCAGCAACCATGAGCCGAGCGGATGTTGAAGATATTGATGATACGGTAGAGCGCCTAACGCCTCTGTTAGAACTGACAGATGAGGATATCGAACGCTTTAAAAGTCGAATTAAAACCTCTAAAAAGACTGAACGTGTTTCGATAAAATTGAATTTAAATGAAAATGATATCGCCCGTTTTAGTGAGGTAAAATATCAATTTCCGGGTGTCAATATAGAGACCCAGATGACTCGCTACTATCCACATGGTGAACTGTTTGCCCATGTGATTGGCTACGTGGGTCGTATTAATGACAAAGAACTAAAATCGATTGATAAAGATTTATACGCTGGCTCAAACCTGATCGGTAAAATTGGCGTTGAAAAATCATACGAAGAACTTTTACACGGTATGCCGGGAAATGAGTCGGTTGAAGCCGATGCCTTTGGTAATGTGTTACGTCATCTAGGTCGTAAAGATCCGATTCGTGGTAATGACTTATATTTATCCCTAGATTATGGACTGCAAATGGTCGCTTCAGAGCAGCTTGCAGATCG
The DNA here is from genome assembly GCF_013417925.1 of Acinetobacter sp. YH12218. Lineage (NCBI taxonomy): Bacteria > Pseudomonadati > Pseudomonadota > Gammaproteobacteria > Moraxellales > Moraxellaceae > Acinetobacter > Acinetobacter sp. YH12218. Next base: position 2,221 of record NZ_VPDB01000018.1, on the reverse strand, counting down.
ACGTGGTGCGATTGTTGCGATTGACCCACGTACTGGGGAAATTCTTGCTCTCGTTTCTAGTCCAAGTTTTAACCCTAACTTATTTGTTACCGGGATTAGCAGCAAAGATTATTCTGAACTGCGTGATAGTCTCGATCAGCCATTATATAACCGTGCTGTGCAAGGGGCTTATCCTCCGGGTTCAACGATTAAGCCAATGTTTGGTCTAGGTGGTATTCATTATGGTCTAGTGGACTGGAGTACTGCCATTTCCGATCCAGGCTACTTCACGCTTCCGGGTGACAGCCATCGTTTCCGTGACCACAAAAAAACTGGTCATGGTTCAGTTAATTTACACAAAGCTCAAGTCGTTTCCTGCGATACCTACTTCTATGTCTTGTCCTATCGTATGGGCATTGAAAAAATGAATACGTGGATGCGTCAGTTTGGCTTCGGTGAAAAAACCGGTGTTGATTTACCAAGTGAAAGTACGGGGCTATATCCAAATCCTGAATGGAAACTCCGCACACGGAAGTCCAACTGGCTCAAAGGTGAAACCATTTCTGTCAGTATTGGTCAGGGTGCATTTACTGCAACACCATTACAACTGGCGATGGCGACTGCCATTACTGCCAATCAAGGCTCTCATGTTACACCTCACGTTTTGCGTGAAAGTAAAGGCTCTAAAGTCCACAAAGTCCATAACGCCCCTAATGGTCGCATTCAATTTAATGGTAAGCCAGATGATTGGATCAAAATGCGTGATGCCATGATTGATGTGGTACAAACAGGGACCGGTCGTGGTATTCGTACCCCAATGTATCAAATCGCAGGTAAAACAGGAACTGCACAGGTTAAAAGTATTGCCCAAGGTAAACGTTATAACGAGTCCTTATTGACAGAGCGTCAACTTGACCATGGTTTATTTGTTGGTTTTGCCCCTGCGGAAAAACCTGAAATTGCCATTGCCGTCGTTTGGGAAAATGGTCGTCACGGTGGTTCTGCTGCTCAAATTGCGAAACCGATGTTTGACTACTGGTTATTAACACGTAAAAAGAATCCAATTCGTCCTGCAGGCCATCAAATTAGCGGTGGTCTCATGACTGCAGGTCTAAAACCGAGTGAATTACCAAGCGGCTCGAATATTTTATCTGCCGATCCAAATGCAACCCCAACAGCTCAGCAGAACAACAGTGCAACTCAACAATCGAATACTGCAAATACCCCACCTCGTGCTGCCAGTGCCGCACATGCAACCGATGAGGAATAATTCATGAAAAATCAATTAAGAATCATTGGGGGTGAATGGAAACGCCGTCAACTGCCTTTTGCCAGTATTGACGGTTTACGCCCTACACCTGACCGTATCCGTGAGACATTATTTAACTGGCTCATGTGGGATGTTCAAAATGCCAAAGTCCTCGACCTCTGTACAGGTTCAGGTGCTTTGTCATTTGAAGCACTCTCGCGTGGTGCAGCAGAAGCTGTTTTAATTGAACCTGATCGTACCCAAGCGAAGTTCCTCATGGACAATTTAGAACTCCTAAGGGTCAGTAAACAACGTGTGCAACTCAAAAACATGACGGCACAACAAGCCATTCCTAACTTGAAAGACCAATTTGATCTGATTTTCTTAGATCCCCCTTATAGTCTTGATTTATGGCAGGAACTTGCTGAGTTGGTCGATCCCTGCATTGCAGACAATGGTTTAATTTATATCGAAGCTGATCGTGATCTTGCTCAGTTAAAACTGCCGAGCAGTTGGCAGCAAATCAAACAAACCAAAGCAGGTACGGTACGTGCAGGCTTATATAAAAAGGCTTAATGTAAATGCACACAAAAAAGGACGTCAATGCGTCCTTTTTTATTACTTGAAAATCATTAAACCTGTGGTCGAAGTGGACGCTGGCTGTTAAATCCACCCGGGGTTTTAGCTTTATCCACGGGCGTTACTTTAGGACGTTGTTGCTGTGGTTTTTGCTGCTGGGGCTTACTTGTATTGGGTTTAGCTGGCGTCTGAGGCTTTGCGCTTGGACGATGCACATTTGACGGATGCTGAGATGAAGGATTCTGTACATTCGGGTTATGCGCATTTGGTTTATGCGCATTTGGTTTATATAGGACTTACGCATTGACTGATTCAAAAAAGTATTAAAATACTTTATAAAGTATCTGTGATCAGACGAATTAAACATGCTTCTACAGCAACTTGTACATTACCCATTTATATGGGCTTTCTCAT